>JAQUQV010000141.1 GCA_028715905.1 Kiritimatiellia bacterium | reverse complement strand
CGCGGGCCCTGCGCGGACGATGGGATGCGGGGCGTCATTCCAGCCGAACGGCTATGAAACGCGATTCTTCCCGGTCTTTTACCAGGAGCAACACAAGGCCGCTTTCGGCTGATTTTTCCAGGGCGGCATTGAAATCATCCGCGGAAACGACCGGCTCGCGGTTCACGCCGCAAATCACGTCGCCCGGCGCAATGCCCATGCGATGCGCCGGACTGTCCGGCCGCACGGAACTGACAATCACGCCGGAACCTGGCTCAAAACCGGCCCGCCCGCTGAATTCTTCCGTAATATTTTCCACAGTCAGCCCAAGCTTTTCGGAGGCAATTCCCCCGGCCCGCGCGCCGGCGGGATTGGGGGTTTGCGAACCCACCGTGATCGGCAATAACATTTCCTTGTTGTTCCGGATAATCTTGATCTCGGCGGCGGCGCCCGGCGCGGTCATGGCGACCTGATTGCGCAGAAAATTGGCGTTTTGAACCGGCCGCCCGGCAAATTCAATGATAACATCCCCGGGCTTGAGACCCGCCTGCTCGGCAACGGACCCCCGGACCACATCCGCCACCAACACCCCCGGGGCGCCGCGGCTTAAGCCGAAAGAAGCCGCGAGGTCGGAAGTGATATCCTGCATGGCAATGCCGAGGTATCCCCGCGTAACTTTTCCCTTTGCGACCAGTTGTTCCTTGATGGCAATCGCCATGTTGATCGGGATGGCAAATCCGATGCCCAGCGATCCGCCCGTCTGGCTGAAAATGGCCGTGCTGATGCCGATAACCTGTCCGTCAATGTTAAGCAGGGGGCCGCCGGAATTTCCGGGATTAATGGCGGCATCCGTCTGAATGAAATCCTCGTAATCAACCAGCCCGAGATTGCTGCGCCCCTTGGCGCTGATGACGCCCACCGTCAGGGTCTCCGACAAGCCGAAAGGATTGCCGATGGCGATGGCCCATTCGCCGATCTCAATGGCGTCGGAATCGCCGGGGGCAAGACAGGGAAAACCATCGCCCTTTATCTTGATCACCGCCACTTCCGACTGCGGGTCGCTGCCGATGTTTTCGGCCTGGAATTCGCGGCCGTCATGCAGTTTGACCATGATTTTATCCGCATCGCCGACAATATGATTGTTGGTCAGGATGTAGCCGTCCTTGCTGATGATAAAGCCAGTCCCCTGCCCCAGGACGCGGAATTGCCTGTTTTCCCTGTGCGGGCGGCCGCGTCCCCGGAAAAAAAACTCAAAAAGATCGTCATCGGGAACATCCCGGCCGTCAAAAGGATAGGCGCGCATCCCGCTCTGGCCCGGAGAAAAAGCGCCCGGAATTGTTTTTTCAACCTTGATGAAAACAACGGCCGGAATGGCTTTCTGCGCTATGGCGGAAAAAGCCCTGGAGGTCTGTTTCAGGACGCCGACTTCGTCGTTTCCGGCGGCCGGCCGGCCGCCGAAAACGGCCAGCATGACTGCGGCGGCGGCAATGGCGGTTGCGGATTTTCCTGCGTCTCTCATTTTTCCGGTCATGGCTTCCCCCCCCTTGTCTTGTCCTTCACTTCAAGAAAGTTCTTCAAAAGCCGTTTTCCGGAAGGCGTGAGGACCGACTCGGGATGGAATTGAATGCCGTAAACGCAATGATCCCGGTGCCTGACCCCCATGATTTCGCCGTCTTCGCTCTCCGCCTCAACAAGCAGTTCCGGCGGCAGGCTTTCGCGGGCGATGGCCAGCGAGTGATAGCGGCCGGCCGTGAAAGGATTTTTCAGGTTTGCGTAAAGCCCCTTGCCGTTATGGCTGATCATGGACGTTTTCCCGTGCATAATGGCCTTTGCCCCGGTTATTTTCGCGCCGAACGCCTCGCCGATGGCCTGGTGCCCGAGACACACGCCCAAAAGCGGTATCCGTCCGGACGCCCGGCGGATGAGCTCAACCGAAATACCCGCTTCCTTCGGCGTGCAGGGGCCGGGCGAAATAACGATTGCCGCGGGCGCCAGGCCGATGACGTCCTCCGCGGAAATGACATCGTTGCGAAACACCTTTATTTCAACCCCGAGCGAACCGAAGGCATGCACGAGGTTGTAGGTGAAAGAATCGTAATTATCAATCATCACTATCATCTTATGTTTCCCCCGCAAGGAGGCGTTTTGCCCGGCCCGGGTGCGCGTCTTTCACGCGGATGCCTCCAGCCTCAAACCGCCGGCCGCGAGGATGACGGCCTCCTTCATCGCCTGCGCCTTGCGGCACGTCTCCTCGTATTCGCGCCGCGGCTCTGAATTATAAACGAGCCCCGCGCCCGCCTGGATGAAAGCCGTGCCGTTCAGGACTTCAATCGTCCTTATGGTTATGGCCAGGTCCATGCCGCCGTCGTAGCCGACGTAACCGACCGCGCCGCCGTAGACGCCGCGCGGGCCCGGCTCAAGCTCGTTGATTATTTCCATCGCGCGGATTTTGGGCGCGCCGGAAAGAGTGCCGGCCGGGAAAGCGGCCTTCAGCACATCGGCAGCGTCGCAGTCCTTGCGCAAAATACCCT
>JAQUQV010000140.1 GCA_028715905.1 Kiritimatiellia bacterium | reverse complement strand
GATTACAGGGCCGGCGCGATGAGCATTCTGGTGGGGATAGCCGCCAACAAAAGCATGCGGACCGGCAAGCCGGCGCGGATTGCCGACCTTGTCCCCGATGTGCCCCTTCCGCAATAAAATCTCCCTGATCTTCGCCTTGACGGAACTTGCAAAAAGTGTTACATGGAAACATAACAATGAAACAGCCCTTCCTATTGTTGGCCGGTTGCGGCAAGGTTGATAAACAGCGCGCCGTGCCGCGGCATTACCAGATCGGTCAAATTTTAAGAAAGGTTCTGCGCGGCGCGCGCCGGGGGGACAGACTGCCGCCGGAAAGGGAAATGGCAAAAACTTTTCAGGTGTCCCCGCTAACGCTCAGGCGCGCGCTGGAAGATCTGGTAAACGAGGGGGTTCTTGAGAAGGTATGGGGCAGGGGAACTTATGTCAGAAAACGCTTGGCTCCTGAAAAAGACGCGGCGCGGCGGATCGGGATGACCGTTCTGCCAAATCCAGAATTCATCAATCATCCGGCTCAGACGGAATTTATGCGCGGAATCTGCAATGTGCTGAATCAGCACGCCTGCCGCCTTGAATTGGCATTGGTGACTCCGGAGATGATCCGGAGCGGGGACTATTCGGGAATCAGCCGCGCCGGGGAATTGTCGGGTCTGATTGTTACCCTCCAGCAAGTGCCCGGGAAAGACCTGGACAATATAAGCCGGCAGGCCGCGTACAGCGTGCTTTGCAATCGTTTTGATCGGGCAGATACGGTCATGTTTGATTATAAGTCAGCGTCCGTTCTGTTGACGCGGCATTTGGTTGAATTAGGACACCGCCGGATAGCGTTGTTGAACGGCCCTGATTATTCCGAAGTGTCAAATGCCGTCAGGGAAGGATATGCCGCGGTGATGTCAGACGCGGGTGTTCCGGAATACGAACGGCAGATCAAATCCAGTTATTACACGGCCGAGGAAGGATTCCGCCTTGCGCAGGCGGTATGCGAAGCGAAAAAACGTCCGACCGCGCTGATCATGGGGGACGACACCATGGCCTGGGGAGCATTAGAGGCGCTACGCGCAATGGGGCTCAAATGTCCGGAGCAGGTATCCGTTGTTTCCTTTGGCGATTTTCCGCTTGCCAGGGCTGCGGTTCCGCCTTTAACCGCGGTACAAACTCTGTTTTATGAAATGGGCAGGGCTTTGGCCGCAAAAATACTGGAAAAAATCAATGGGAAGGCGGCCCGCCAGAAGGTTGTTATAAAGGGCAAGCTTATTGTCCGCCAATCAACCTGCAAACCGGGGGGATAATACCGGCGCTTCAAGGCCGGCACTGCGGTTCAAATGCGCTCCGGCAACAAAAGAAAGAGACGGATAAATAGACAATCAGGGGAGACAAAAAATGAAAAGAAAACATGGAGATCGCTTGAACGGCATGTTGGAAAAAAGGGCGCGGCTTATATGCGCATGTGTCCTCGTGATGTTGTTGCAGACGGGGGCGGGCGCATTTGCGGAAGATGCGGCGCCGGAAAGCGAGTCAACGGATTATATCAATTTGTTGAAAAACGGCGGATTTGAGGAGGGGAAGGATGGCGCTCCGGCCGACTGGAGATATTATGGCGGCTCCGTTCCCGGCGACTGGGAGTTGAGCCGGACCGCCCATGAGGGGAAGCAAGGCCTCCGTCTCCGGTCGGATAAAGACGGGTATCATGGCGGTTTTTCTCAGCATTTTGCATTTGAAGGCAACCGGAAATATAAAATATCGGCCTGGGTGAAGGCAAATATATCCGACGCTGGAAAACTTGTATTGTTGTATAATGAAGGCCGGTTGTCTTGTGTGCAGAATGGGCAGACAACCAATAAGAGCTTCGGTGGCAGTGCAAGCGTGAGAAAAACAAGTTTTGACTGGGAATACATTGAGAAAACGTTTGAAACGCCCGTAAATGCGATAGGGACATGCAATGCTCCCGTGTATCCGTTCCTGTTTTACGGACCGGGCGAGGTTTGGGTTGACGACATGCGGCTGGTTGATTTAGGGCCGGTCAAGCTGGGCAAGGAAGTATATTCTCTGACGTTTGACGATCCGAAGATATGGAAACTGTCGGCGCATGTGAATGAAGAGCCGGCCGAAGCGCCGGAAGGGGTTTTGCTTCAGAGCGACGCTAAAAACGCGTGCGAGGGCAAGCCGGGCTTGAAATTGAGGTATGTTTTTACTTCGGCCAAACATGACGCCGTCCTGCTGACGGCGGACGCGTCCATTGCCGGGGGAACGATGCTGGCATTGCGGGTATATGGGGACGGGTCCGGGCATGAACTGGACGCGGTGTTGTATGACAAGAGCGGGGAGGCGCATTATCTGCCGCTCGGGCTGGTTTATTGGCGGGGGTGGAAGACGGTGTACAAGTCGTTTGCCGACCTGATCAGGGGGCCGGAGAGCAAGTGGGACGTGTCGTGCGAGCATTGGGGCGGGGACAAGAACCAGACCCTGGAGTTGCCCATAACGCGGGTGGCCATTGGTTTGAACGACCAGCCGGACGGTTTCAAGGGCAAGGGTGAAATAACGTTCGGGTGGCTGAAGATTTACGAATAA
>JAQUQV010000139.1 GCA_028715905.1 Kiritimatiellia bacterium | reverse complement strand
GGCAATGGCGGCGCCGGCTCCCAGCCGCCGATAGTCGCCGGCGGTCCAGTTCAGGCAGCGCGGCGGACGGGAAAGACAGTGCTGCCAGGCTTCGGGCGTGGCGAGCGAGGGATGTTTAACGAATGCCCAGGAACACGGCGAAATTTCATCGCCGCGTTTGCGGAACGGCGGCAGCATGAAGGTGGGCGAACGTTCGGTGGTATCGGTGAAGATGTCGAGCAGATAGTCGTCGGCAAGATAGGTGACGAGACCGTTATGGAAATAGATGTCGGTTTCGAAATCAATATATCCGGCCAGCGCTTTGACCGCGGCTTCGGCTTCGAGTTCATTGAGCAGGGCGGCGAAATCCGCCGCATAATCGGCCGGCCGGCGGTATCCGGCCGGTGCGGCTTGTCGTTCCCGCGCCTGAAGGACGTTGCCGAGGATAAGTTCCAGCGCAGCTCCGGCGATAAGTTGTTCGGAAGTCGTGGCCTGCATCCGGGTGGAACCGGCAATGGCCATCGGGCCGCAGTGGAGGTCGAGCACGGTTACGGCAGGGTTTTCAATGGCCTCGCGCGACCGCTCCAGATGAGTGCGCAGCAGTTCGGCGGGATTATTGAAGAGGAGAAATACCCGGGCGCCGCGCCGGGCCGCTTCGCTGACCGTTCCCAGCACGGATGAGGTTTCACCGCCTTCGGTGATCGCTACGAGAATATCGCCGGCAGTCATTTGCGCTTCCCGCACCTGCTGCCGGCCGAATTCGGCATAATCTTCGAAGAATTCGACTGCGCGGATCAGGGCGTAATCACCGCCGGTCATAATGCTTTCGACTGCATTTTCGAGTTCTGATGCCCATGGCCGGGTCTCGGGCTGCCGGGTTTGCAGATCGATCAAGAAACGCCTCCACATGGCCTCCAGCAGAATACTTAACCGCCCGGTCGCGCCGCAGCCGGAAAAGATGATTTTATGGCCGTTGACAATGGCGGCCGTTCCGGCCTCGATCAGGGCTTTGAATCCGGTTCCGGCCAGGACTTTCCTGGCCATGGCCAGGACTTCCCGGTCAACCCGCTGGAGTATCCGGACTCCGGCGGGGGTGTCGGCCGCCATGATGCGATCGAGCCCCCGCGTGAGCGGGTTCGACTGTTCGGTGGGGAGGAATCCCAGACGGAATGCCTTTTCCCCGGCGGCAAATGCGGCTGCCTTATTGCGGTAATCGTTGCTCATGATGTATCCTGATGTATCGGTGCTGCTTTCGTCGGTTCCGTCCATTTGGACCTGAATCGAAGTGAATGACGCTACATGAAAATAAACCTGACCGCTTAGCCTCAATACTGCTCATTTAATTCGAATAACCGGTTTATTCGGAGCGATTTTGGTTGAAAAGTCTTTTTTGATTTGCCAATTTTTCATTTTTCGCTTGACTGCGCGTTCACGGGACAGGCCGCGACTGGACACCACTTTGTGCTGAGCAATTTCGTCAATAATTTCTTTGCGAAGTTTTTTAATCTGCGCAGGCCGTAGGGGGAAAATGCGCCGCAGTGATTTTGCGGCATACAACCCGAACGGCACCGGTAAATGACAAAGAGTCAGGATCGCAAGAAGTCTTCAACGCGGCCTGATGCATTAGCGAGCGAATCGTGAAATGCGCCAGCAGGTAACCGTAAAATTCCTGGATTATCAATTCCGGAGTCTTGCTTCTCAGGCAATTGCCCGGTTCTTTCAGATGGTTTTTTATTTCGTCATAGCCCATCTCAATTTCCCATCTCTCGTGATACACCGCCGCAAGTTCAGGAGCGGGAGCGAGTTCAGGATCAAGGATACTGGTAATCAGAACATATTTCTCTTTTCCGCCTTTGAGGCGATACTCGATTATCCGAACCGTAATTCCGTTAATGTCTTTGCGGCGGTCATTGGGGGACGGATAAAGCTTGCTCAAATACGAACCGTCTACAAAAGTTTTCAGGCATGGAAACTTCATTATGCCGCGCACGCGGAACAGCAAATCGGCGCCGGTTTTTATCGCTTCGCTGTAAATCGGATAACAACCGAATCCGCGATCCGCAATCAGTAGCATTCCGGCTTTCAAGCGCGACAATATCTTTTTCGCCAAGCTATTCTCATGTTCTTTGTAAGCCCCTTGGGCAGCCGCGAAAATAGCGTGGGTTCCGATTTCCAGTAAAGCCACAAAGCGGAGCTTGGGGAATGCCGCTTCCCCACGAGAAGCGCCCGGCCTTCCGAAAAAATCACGATTGGCTTTTTCGTCGGGAAGATCAAGCGTACTGCCGTCAATCGCGACCAGACGCCACTTGCGATAGAACGCGCCAATAGTTTTCGAGGTGGCAATCGGCAAACATACCGTCTCGAACAATACCCGCATAAACTCCGCCCCCAGACGGTTGCGGGCGTTGGGAATTCCGCCGCGTCCGGTAATTATGCCACAGGGAAGTTTAAACCGGAGTTTGTCGCAGCCCTCGAAAAGGCAACGCAATACTTCCTGAAGCGAAACCTTGGCATAAAGCGTCATGCAAATAATGTAATAAGCCATTAGTTCCATTGGCAGTTTCCGGTACCGCCTGGTTGCTATTCCGCATTTGCGCATCACTTCAAGAAC
>JAQUQV010000138.1 GCA_028715905.1 Kiritimatiellia bacterium | reverse complement strand
TGCGCGGCGACAACTATAATTCCCCACCGACGACAATTATAATTCCCCATCTGTGAGGGGCAAATAAGATGCCATATCCAAGGAGGACCAAGGATATGGCGATTACCCCAAAACAGATGAGGAAACTAATGAGCGAGTATCAAAAGACCGGGAAAGTGAGTCAGGCCGCCCTGCAGGCGGATATGGACCGGAAAACGGCCAGGAAGCTGCTGAATAAGGAAAAGCCATGGGAAGACGGGCCGACGCTGCGTTCTTGGCGGACGCGGGTAGATCCGTTTGATGCGAATTGGACTGAAGTGGAGGCGCATTTAAAGGATGCGCCGGAATTGCAGGCAAAATCGCTGTTTGAATGGTTTCAGGAACAGCATCCTGGTGTTTATAGCGAGGGGCAGTTGCGGAGTTTTCAGCGGCGCGTTCGGCAGTGGCGGGCGCTGAACGGTCCCGACAAGGAAGTGTATTTTTCACAGGTACATCAGCCCGGACAGCGCATGCAGAGTGATTTTACCTGTTTAAACGAGATTGGGATAACGATTTGCGGCCAGGCGTTTGACCACTGGGCCTGTCATACGGTGCTGCCCTATTCAAATTGGGAATGGGCAATCTTGTGTCAAAGCGAGAACTATGCGGCGCTCAGGCAGGGAGTGCAGACAGCGCTCTGGAAATTGGGGTGCGTGCCGGCGGAGCACTGGACGGATCACACGCCAGTAGTGGCGCATTGGGTTGGAACTCCGGCGCCCGGGCGTTGGGAATACAATCAGGATTACATGCAATTAATGGAACATTACGGTCAGGAACCGCATCTGACCCAAGTCGCGAGTCCGAACGAGAACGGCGACGTTGAGGCTGGGAATGGCGCTTTCAAAAACCGTTTGCGCCAGCATTTGCTCTTGCGCGGCAGCCGCGATTTTACCGATCGGGAAGAGTATCGGCACTTTTTTGAAACGGTGTTGGACAAGGCCAATCGCGCCCGGCAGGTTCGTTTGAACGAGGAACTTAAGGCGATGAAAGTTTTGGCGGTTGGGCTATTGCCGGAATATGTGGTCGAAAACCCCATTGTAAGCGCCTGGAGCACGATTCAGGTGCAACGGACGCCATATTCGGTTCCGAGCCGATTAATCGGTGAAAAAGTCCGTGTTCATCGTCATGAGGACCGGCTGGAGGTATATTACGCGGGAGAGCATCAACTGACGATTCCGCGGTCATCTGGCCGTGGCCGGCCGCAGATTGATTATCGTCATGTAATCGATTGCCTGGTGCGCAAGCCCGGAGCGTTTCAGAACTACCGTTATCAGGAGGCCATGTTCCCGACCTTGGCGTTCCGTCAGGTCTATGATCGGTTACAGGAAACGTGCGGTGAGCGCGTGGCCGTTCGGGAATATCTTGGCATATTACAGACCGCCGCCCGGCATGGTCAGAAGAACATTGAGGCCGCTTTCGACACATTGCGCGCCAGTGGGATTGCGCCGCGTCTGGCGGCTATTCTGGAATATATTCCCGGTCCGGAGGCAATGCCGCCGGCGCTGAATTCGTTAACGGTTGATCTGGCCGCTTATGACGGATTATTGGAAAAGATCGAGGTGGGGCATGAGTAAAGCGGCCAGCCTGGCAATGAAATTACGCAGTCTCTGTCTGACGGCCATGTCAACGGAATATGAAAAACTCGCACAACGTGCCGGTCAGGAAGGTTGGACGCCAATCCGTTACTTGGAACATTTATGTGATACAGAACTGGCCGAACGTTCCCGCCGTAAAACCGAGCGGTTTTTGAAGCAGTCCGATCTGCCACCGGGCAAGACGCTGGAAAGTTTGCGGCAGGAAGAACTGCCGGTGAAAATTCGGCGGCAGTTGCCGACGCTTATGGAAGGCGACTGGGTTGAGCGGGCGGAAAATATTCTGGCCTTCGGACTGCCTGGCAGAGGAAAAACGCATCTGGTTTGCGCGATCGCCCGGGAGTTGATTCTGAAACGGGATTACCGGGTTTATTTCACGACCACGTTTCATCTGGTTCAGAAACTTCTGCTGGCCAAGCGCGACCTGAAAATCGAGGCCCTGCTCGATAAGCTGGATCGGTTTGACGTAATGATCCTTGACGATATTGGTTACGTTCAACAAAGCCGGGATGAAATGGAAGTTTTATTCACGTTCCTGGCGGAACGATATGAGCGGAAAAGCCTGATGATCACAAGCAATCTGATCTTCAGCGAATGGGATAAAATATTCAAGGATCCAATGACTACCGCCGCCGCCATTGACCGGCTGGTCCATCATGCCCTGATTTTGGAACTGGATGGTGACAGTTATCGCGCTAAAAATGCCAAAGAACGCAAACAAAAAGGAGGCGAGACAAATTGACGCGCTTTTTTCTCCCCCCTCGGGGGGAGAAAGGATCAGAAATCCCCTCCCAAGATGACTAACGGGTAATTGTCGTCAGTGGGGAATTCTAATTGTCGTCAAGAGGAAGAATAATTGTCGCTGGACACCCAACGGCCGGTGGACGAGAAGTCAAACGAGATCACGGCGTTGCGCCCGATGCTTACGCCACTGACGCTGGACGGGGTGGTGGTTACGGCAGACGCCATGCAGGCCCAGCAAAAAGCGGCGCATTT
>JAQUQV010000137.1 GCA_028715905.1 Kiritimatiellia bacterium | reverse complement strand
CATACTGCTTCCAAGTGTTTGTATTCATGCCGGAAAGCAATAGCAGACAGATTCCGGATTGTCCAGTTTTATTTTCTATCTTCTTGATTCAGCCTGTGTTACCACCACGGGTAACACAGCCCTGTTCCCTGGGAATTTCCGCGGCTTCGGCCGGCGTTTTTTTCTCCGGTTTCCGCATCTCCGGCAAAACAATATCAGCCGCGTTCTCCAGGACGGAAATGCGCAGAACTTCCTCAAGGGTCGTAACGCCCCGGCCGACCTTTTCCAGCCCGTCCTCCAGCATGCTGGCCATGCCTTCCTTGCGCGCCTGCTCGCGCAAAGCGGCGGTCGGCACGTTGGCAACGATCATTTCCATCAGTTCCGGCGTCATGCCCATGATTTCAAAGACGGCGATGCGGCCGCGATAACCCGTATCGCGGCAGTGCTTGCACCCCTTGCCATGCCACGCGTTTTCGGGCAAGGCCACACCCCCCGCGGCGGACAAACGCCGGCTCAAGCTCTCCGGCACGGCAAACGGCTCCTTGCATTCCGCGCAGATGCACCGCACCAATCGCTGGGCAATGATGCCTGCGAGCGAGGAAGCGACCAGGAAAGGTTCAACGTTCATGTTGATCAGGCGGGTGATCGCGCCCGGCGCGTCGTTGGTGTGAATGGTGGAAAACACAAGATGCCCGGTCAAAGCCGCGCGCACCGCCAGCTGGGCGGTTTCCTGGTCGCGGATTTCCCCGACCATGATAACGTCCGGATCATGGCGCAAAATGCTGCGCAGGGCCGCGGCAAAGGTCAAGCCCGCTTTTTCGTTGACCTGGATCTGGCTGACCGTTTCAATGCGGCGTTCAACCGGGTCCTCAATGGTGATAATATTGCGCTCCGGCGATCTGGCCTTGGTGAGCATCGCGTACAAGGTGGTTGATTTTCCCGAGCCGGTCGGGCCGGTAACCACGATCATGCCGTGCGGCTGGCGGATAAATTTTTCCGCCAGCGCCAGCTGGCGCTCGGTAATTCCCATGTTTTCAAGCGGGATCGCCATAGCGCGCGTGTCAAAGAGACGGATGACCATGCTTTCGCCGTTCGTCGTGGGCATGCTGGAAACGCGCGTTTCAATGTTCCGGCCGTCAATAACGGCCTGGAAATGACCATCCAGGGGGAGCCGGCTTTCGGCAATGTCCATATTGCTGATGACCTTGATGCGGGAAACGATAAAAGGATGGAGATACTTCGGCGGCGGCGGCACATCATACAATATTCCGTCTATCCGGAAACGGATTTTCAACTGGCCCTCGCCGGGATTAATATGGATGTCGCTGGCGCGGTCGCGCACGGCATGCGACACGATCATGTCAACCAGCTGGCTGACCGGCGACTTGCTGCTCTGCAGGGCGCTTTCCTGCGTTTTGACGGCCGGCCCGCCCGGGATGGATTCCTCCCCCATCCGGTCCATTAATTTTTTGAACTCCTCGTGCCCGGAATAGACGCGATTAATCGCCTCGTGCAGGTCCTTGCGCGCGGCCAGGCACGTTTCCACCACCAACTGGGGGAGCGCGGCGGCAACCCGGTCAATGACAGTGATATCGCCGGGATCGGCCAGCGCTATGGTCAACGTATTCCCGATGGAAAAAAGCGGAAAAACCTCCAGTTCCCGGGCCAGTTTCTCGTCAATCAACGATACCACCGACTGGCTGAAGTTATATGTTTCCAGATCAACGAAAGGAACTCCATAAATGCCGGCCAACTCTTCATAAACGGTTTGTTTCGGGAGCATATCCAGGTTGACCAGCACTTCCGCCAGCAGTTCGCGCGTCGCCTTGCTGAGGGCGATCGCCTTTTTAAGCGTTTCTTCGCCAAGCAATCCCTTGGCCAACAACCGCGTGGCCAGTTCATCATTTGTCTGCGATACATTGGTTGAGTTCATTATTCAAAAAAGCCGCAAGTCGCGCGGCGGTTGACCTTTGACTTGAGACCGGCGACTTTCAACCGGCGCCTTTCCCTGCCAGCAGTCTGGCCACGACTTCCAGCATTTCTTCCGGCTTATATGGCTTGGTCAGGTAAGCGTCGGCCCCGACTTCCATGCCGGTTTCCCGGTCGCTCTGCTGGGTGCGCGCCGTCATCATGACAATGGGAATGCTCCGGCGCTTTTCGTCAAATTTCAGCAAGCGGGCCACCTTGTAGCCGTCCATCTTCGGCAGCATCACGTCAAGAATGATCAGGTCGGGGCCGGTCTTGCGGGCTTTTTCCAACCCGATGGCGCCGTCTTCCGCTTCGCTCACCTCGTAGTTATTAGCTTCCAGACGGACGCGCAGCATCATCCGGAAATCAGCCTCGTCTTCAATCACCAGTATTCTTTTCTTGTCCGCCATGATAGCTGCAGCTTGCGCAAATGATTCAATGCTTATAAAGGTTTTTTAAAAATACATAAAAACGACGGGGTCTACAAGCGAAAAAAAACTGCTTTTTTGTTGACATTTTAACATAAAAACGCCAAATTAGTCCATATCAGGGTCGGATACGGCCGTATTTGCCTGCCGGTAACCATTAAGCCATCTGCAGAACAAGCGGGTCCGTGGCATTCATCAACCTCTCGAATTAATCTATCCTCAGAACCAGATATCAGCTTGTATTGGGAACAAACAGCATAGTTTTGATTTTAGCCTG
>JAQUQV010000136.1 GCA_028715905.1 Kiritimatiellia bacterium | reverse complement strand
CTTGGCGGCGGCAATCGGAAAGTGCAGCATTCCGGCAATCGGAAAGTGCAGCACTCTTTGGCTGGTTAATACTCTATCGTTTGGGTTGATTCAGGGCAAGGTTTTCCTTCCCCTTCCCGCCCCCTAGGGGGCGGCGCGCCGGCCGGGCCGGCACCATTTTTTTTCGGCCTCCTTTCTCTATCGGGCGCCACTACCGAGGTTACCTACATGTTGGGCATGGCTTGCCCTATTCTCGGAGCGTATACGTGATTTTAGACCATGTTTTTTTATCAGGCATGGCCAAAAACCTCACTTTTTGCTGTTCGGGCTATTTTCATCGAGCCGTTTGCCTTTGCCGGTCCGGTACGACTTTCCACGTGTGGTCAAGATATGCGCGTGATGCGCCAGCCGATCCAGAAGGGCCGTAGTCAGTTTTTCATCGCCAAAAACCTGCACCCATTCGCCGAAGGCCAAATTGGTCGTCACCAGGGTTGAACGCCGCTCATAACGATCGGCCAGCAGATGAAACAACAACTCCCCGCCATCGCGTTTGAACGGTACGAAGCCGAGCTCATCCACGATCAATAACGGCACTCTTTGATACCGGCGTTGCATCCGTCCCAGATTGCGTTCATCCCGCGCTTCCAGAAGTTGTCGCACCAGATCGGCCGCCTTCTGAAACAAAACCGGAATCCGCCGCCGGGTGGCCTCCACGCCCAACGCAATCGCCAGATGCGTTTTACCCGTGCCGATCGGCCCGGCAATTACCACGTCTTCAGCTTTGTTGATGAATTCACCGCTGGCCAGCTCATTGATTTTCGGCCGCGCCACGCCCTGCAACGCATCCCAATCAATCTGATCAAGCGTCTTGGTATCTGGAAAACCGGCTTGTTTCATATAGCGTCTGGCCGCGTTCTCCTGGCGAACGCGATTTTCCGCTTCCAGTAATTCGCGCAGATATTCCTCATGCGTCCAACCGCCGTCACGCGCCCGGCGGGCCGCCGCTTCATATTCCCGGCCGATGGTCGGCAAACGTAGCGATCTGATATGTCCCTGAATTATCGCGGAGATGACGGCCGCGCTCATTGTGCACCTCCTGCCAACAGACGATCATATTCCGCCGCCGCCACCGATTCCACTTCCATCCCTCGCAGTCCTGCCGGCACTCGCGTGGAATCCAGAGCCACTTGCCGCGCCGATATATATTTTTGCAACGGCAGTAAATCGCAACGACCGCGCTCCAACGCCTCATTCAAGGCCTGGGTGACAATGCTTTCCCCATGATCGCAGATCGCGCCAAGTATCCCAGCCAGATGCCGGGCGCCCTGTAGTTCGCCATGCGTTTTTACCAGCAATTCCCATATCCGCCCGTAGGTGAGCCCAAGTTCAGCCACCAGTTCCGGCGCCACCTGGCGCACCGCCTGCGGTTTACGGGACAGTTCTTTCAGGTAATCACGATAATAGATCAGCCGTTGCCCGCGTGATTGCCGCGGCCGGGTTTCCGTCTCATTTCGGCAAACAAACTGGATGTCAGTCGGGCCGATCCAAGCCGTAGCGTCCAAGCACGCCCAAGACGAAGGCAATGAATAGGTCGCCCCTTCAACCTGCACCATCGAGCTGTTACTGATCGAGACTGGATCCATCCGCCGCGCTTCAAACGGCGTTAATGGCAAGGAGCGCAGAATCGTCTTCTCTTCTTCAAATAAATCCTTTAAATGCCGCCCTTGCTTGTTAACCTTGCCGACCCAGGCCTGCTCAATCTCAGCCAAAGCCTTGCCGGAAATTTCATCCAAATCTTTCCCGGCCAGGATCGGCGTCAGATGCTGCAGTCGGATCACCTTGCCCCGATTCTCAACGCCGCCCTTGTCATGCCCTTCCCCGCGCCGCGTAAAACAAGCCTCAAACAAATAATGGCTGCATAAAGCCTTAAATCCATCCGTCAACTCGCGCTCTTTCAACCCCAGCAGACGTTTAACCGCCAACGAAAGGTTGTCATAGATGATCCGCAACGGAATGCCACCCAAGTGCGCAAACGCCCGCACGTGACCATCAAAAAACGATACCTGGTCGCAATGGTCATAGAGCCGGATATAATCGCGCCCGGAATACATCAGCCGCAGGAGAAATTTCCAGACTTTCCGCCGCACACCGCCAATATCCACCAGCACTTCAAAAAAATCAACCTGCGCCTCTTCCCCAGCACGGTGGATCAACGGAATATATACCTCAGCGCCCAAACGCCGCCTCTCCGCCAGATAGGCTCGCACCGTCCGTTCGCCAACGACCAAACCTTCCGTGATCAATTGCCGATGAACCCGCGGCGACGTCAGCCGATGCTTCCCCTCAATGCGACTGGCCCATTCCCGAAGTAAATCCTCTATCCGCCGCCCAACCTTGTCCCAGACCGGCCGGCACCGTTCGTTTTTTTCCTCCCGGCGCGGCTCCGCCTGCCCAAGATATTTTTTCACCGTCCGCCAATTTATGCCCATTTCCAGGGCTATTTGCCGAATGCTCCGGCCTTCATTGTAATATTTATGCCGTACTACGTGCACTTCGTTCATCTTCAGCATACTCCTGTCCTCCATGGTTCAGTCCTTTTTCGCCGCCTTTATAACGGCAAAATTAGACTCTTTTACCACGGAAAACTATGCCTCAGAATGCTGCACTTTTGAGTGCCGGAGTTATGCACTTTCCAAATGCCGCGTACA
>JAQUQV010000135.1 GCA_028715905.1 Kiritimatiellia bacterium | reverse complement strand
CTTACCCGCCGCAGTTTATCCTGGCAAAGGCCGCATCGGCGATGACCTTCAGCAAATTTTTGTATTCCTCCGCCATTCCCCCCGGCGCGGGATGATACATGGAATAAATTTGCGGGCTCCAGCTTTTCCCCGGCTTGAGCCCGGGAATGCCGTTGACCTCAATCACCCTGAGCCGTCCCTCGGCGTCCGCGCGCAGGTCGGCCCGCACATGATCAACACAATTCAAGGCAAGCATGGCTTTGCCGGCCGCGTCGGCGGCTTCCCGCGCTTTTGCCGCGTCGTTCGGAATCAGCACCCGGGTCAGGCCGACCCCGCGCAAATCGCTCCGGAGGATTTTATATTTTCCGTAACGGGATTGTTCAACGGTTACCAGCCCGGGCAGGAGTTGCCGGCGGTCGCCGTTGCCCAGCATCAGGACGGTATATTCATCCCCCGGCAGATAATCTTCTATCAAGGCGTCCTGTCCGAGCTGGTGATGAATGAACGCCACCTGCCGGGCAAGCTCGCGGCTGTCATGCACTACGCTGTCGTCGCTGATCCCGACCGACCGCGACTCTCCCACCGGTTTCACGAACGCCGGAAAACGCGCGTTGGGAAGCGCGCCGCCCTTTTTGGCCACATTATATTGCGGCGTCGGCGCGCCGGCGGCGCGCATGATTTCATGCGTGTCGGATTTCCGGATTAAATTTTTCATGGTCGCGGCATTGGGGCCGACGTATGGAATGCCTTTTTCATCAAGAATGTCCGCCGCCCAGACAGCGTTTTTTTCAACCGCGACGATATCCGCGCGGTCGGAAAAATGATAAAGCGCGCTCCAGACGATGTCAAAAGACCGCGAGCCGACAACGCGCTCAAACCCGGCGGCGTTTTCAACATAAGCGGTTTCACAGGCAACCCCGCTTGCGTTCAAGGCGGCGTCCATGGCTTTTGTCACCGCCATATCTCCCCAGCCCTGGGCTTCGCCGCCCGGTCCGGTTACCAATAGAATTTTTTTCATTTTATTTCTCCCAGCCCTTCACAATTCCAGCCAATTGCGCCGCGATGGCGTTAATTCTGGCGGGAAACAGTTTTCCGGTACGCTCGTCCATGTAGATTTTGGCCACCTCGGTCGGCAGCACCAGCACGCGTTTGTCCAGGGCGCCCAAACGCCGGCAGAATTCGCCCCGGCCCCGGAACACGAGGTTTTCCGCGACCGTTGTCTTGACGCCCGGAATGCTCACGCGCGCCAGCGCCTGCAGCCAGGCCTTGACAAGCCGCCGGGGTTTGCGGCGGCCCAGGGCGGCGGTGCCCACATTAAAGACCGGGGGATGCGCGATGCCGTTGGCGATCTGGCGCGCCAGGTTGTAGGAATGGATGTCAAAAACCACGCAAAATCTGTGCCGCGCGAGAATATTTTTCACGTGGTTTTCAATGAAATCATAAAAGGTGCGGTATTTCATCATGCTGCGGCGGTTCATTTCAACGCCTGGCGTTTTGGCAAAAACCCGGACGCCCCAGAATTTTTCGGGGGTAAGCGGCAGGGCCGCTTCGGGCGGCCGATTGAGATCATATTCCGCGCGCGAATCCAGCCCCCAGACAATATCGGGACACTGGTTGATCAGCAAATCCGTGGCCGTATCCTCCTCAAACCGGCGCGCCTGTTCTGAAATTGCCATCAACGCCAGCAGCTCATCGCGGACGCGGTGGCCGGCATGAATTGCGGTTGCCAGCAAGGGCGAGTTTTGCCTGAAACGATACGCAAAACCCTGATCGGATGGTAATGAATCTCTCGGCAACATTTTTTCGGCCGCGCGATACCCGGGCGGCCCCTCGCTTTTGGATTACGGGCGTCCGCCCGCCTTAAAATATTTCTCAAGCCAAGGGGCTCCGGTTGCCCCATACTAGGCGATGTTTCCGGGCAGATCAAACAAATCCGGCCGGTGCTGATAATTTCGCAGGGCCGCGGCAGTCAGCGGAGATTTGCGTTCAAGCATGCCGCTGATTGCGTCAATCCGGTTTGGCTCAAATCGCACCCGTGAAAAAACCCTGATCCTGATAGCGGAGCCGGCGCCGGAACGCGCGGCCGTAATGAGTCCGGGAAAACAGCCCGCGCTCATCCTCGCGTTCGGGTTGAGCACGGCAACTTCGCGCTGAAAAACCCGTTGCAATTCCTTTTGAAAGATTTTCAGGCTGTATTCAAAATGGGTGCAACACAACGCGGCAAACAGCCGGCCGGCGGCCGGCGGTTCAAAGCGTTGTCTGGCCTCCGCAAGATATCCGGCGATCAGGTTTTTTACCGCGCCGCCCTCCGGGGCCTGTTCAATTTCACCCGGCAGCCAGGCGCAGGGCTGCGCCGCCATCCGGGAGCCGTCAATGCCGAGCCTGATCAGCGCCTGCCGGTGGACGTCTGAATCAATCGTGGTGGGAGTGCCCAGAATCAACACCCGGCTGTTGCTGTCCGGGACCATTTTTTCAAAAATCATTTCCACCCCGAACTTGACGATATCCACCACCCTTGCTTGCGCGGCACGGGCGGTTTCCGTGTCGGGATACAAAACGGAAAGCGTGTTGCAGGCGATCAAAATCACGCTGGGCTCAAACGCCAGGATGCCCTTGAGCGCGGCGTCCAAACACCTTGTCTTCGCCCCGCGGGAAGGGAGGCCGGTATACGAGAGGGTTGCCGCGGGCCTGGCGTTGAAATAAATCACGTCCACCGCGCCGCAGTCTTGCCGCGCGCGCAGTTTTTCAACG
>JAQUQV010000134.1 GCA_028715905.1 Kiritimatiellia bacterium | reverse complement strand
AATGAAGCCACCAGGCCGGGCGGCAGATGGCGGATGAATCCGACCGTGTCGGCCAGCATAATTTTGCGGCCGGACGGCAGATAAAGCAGGCGGCTCCGGGTGTCCAACGTGGCAAAGAGACGGTCATCCACATAAACTTCCGAAGCAGTCAGCGCGTTAAGCAGGGTGGATTTGCCGGCATTCGTGTAGCCGGCCAGCGCGACCAGCGGCCAGGACCGCCGGACGCGGGTTCGCGCGCGGTGTTTCTGCATTTCCCGCAATTTTTTTTTCAGGCGCACAATGCGCGCCGCCATCGGCGCGCGGCGCAGCTGGAAGGGACTCTCGCCGGGCCCCCGCATGCCGATGCCGCCGGTAAAGCGATGCTGGCGCTCGGAAACCGGAATGCGCGCGGCCAGGTACTGCAACTGCGCCAGTTCAATCTGAACCTGGGCCTCCGCCGTCCGCGCCCGGCGGGCAAATATCTGCATAATCAGTTCGGTCCGGTCAATAACCTTGACCCCGAGGGAAAGGTCAAGATTATTGACCTGGACGGGAGAAAGCTCGTTGTCAAAGATGACCATGCCGGCCGCGCTGGCGCGGCAGGCAAGCTGGATTTCCGCGGTCTTCCCCTGGCCCACAAAAAAAGCCGCGTCGGGGCGTTCCCGCCGCTGGGTAAGGCACCCCACGACGCGCGCGCCGGCCGTGTCCGCCAGACGCTCCAGTTCCCGCAGCGAGTCCTCGGCCTCGGCAACGTTCCGGCGCCCGATGACGGCCTGGACAAGCAAGGCGCGCTCGGCCGGCCTTTGATCTTTTACTTCTTTATACATCGTTTCGCGCTTTTTTTGCGCGAATAAAACAACCGGCGGACCGGCCTGGCCGAACGGAATTTTTCCCGCCTGATCTGCCGGCGGGTTTTGACGTGCGCCGAATCCTGCCATTCGGCAAACTGACGGTAAAGCTCCTCGTTTTCAAATCCCGGGCATTTCTTCCCGCTCCATTGAAGGCGCGGAAAAGCAAATACCCAGCAATGATCGCCCAGATTCAGGAGACAGCGGTAGCATTTACCGACCGGTTTCGGCACCAATTTCATTCTTCTGGTTCCCCCCGCGCATGAAAAACATTGTCCCGAACAAAGCATAAAGTCAATGCAATTATTGCCGGCGATTGAACGCGAATAAAATATTGACAACCGTGAAATCAAATGTAAGAATTTCGGACGTGCAATTTAAGAATTGCGCGATTGCCTGTTTTATTTTAATTATGACGCAGCCGATGATCATTCAAGGCGGTTTGGGGGCAGCCGTGTCCAGCTGGCAGCTGGCGCGGGTCGTATCCCGTTTGAGCCAGATGGGCGTTGTTTCCGGAACAGCGCTCCCGGGCATCATTTCCCGCCGCCTTCAGCTTGGCGATCTGGATGGAAAACTGCGCCATGCCTTGCAGAGCTTTCCCATCCCCGAAATGGCCCGCCGCGTGCTGGAAGATTATTTTATTCCGGGCGGAAAGCAGCCGGACGCGCCTTTCAAGCTCAATGCCGTGCCCACGCTCAAGCCCGGCCGCGCCTTTTCCGAACTGGCGGTGGTGTCATCATTCGCGGAAGTCTTTCTGGCCAAGGAAGGCCACGACGGATTGGTCGGCATCAACCTCCTGGAAAAAATCCAGCTCCTTACGTTGCTGACGCTGTTTGGCGCCATGCTAGCCGGGGTGGATTATGTCCTCATGGGCGCCGGAATTCCACGCAGCATCCCGGGCGTGCTTGATCATTTTTCCAAAGGCGAAGCCGCTGCAATAAAGGTGGATGTTGAAGGCGCCCTGCCTGGCGAGGAATTTCTTTCCACTTTTGACCCGAAAGATTTCTGCGCCGGCAACGCCCCGCAGCTGAAACGCCCCCTCTTCCTCGGCATTGTCTCTTCCGCAACTTTGGCCATGACTCTGGCCCGCAAATCCAACGGCCGCGTGGACGGATTCGTGGTGGAAGGCGAAACCGCCGGCGGACATAACGCCCCGCCCCGCGGCCCCCTGCACCTGAGCAACGGCGGCGAACCGGTCTACGGCCCGCGCGATGTGCCCGATCTGGACAAGATCAAGGCGCTCGGCCTGCCGTTCTGGCTGGCCGGTTCTTACGGACAGCCCGGCAAACTGGCCGAAGCTCTGCGGCTCGGCGCCGCCGGCGTCCAAATCGGAACCGCCTTCGCCTTTTGTGAGGAATCCGGCATCTTTCCCGGACTGAGAAAACAGGCCATTGCCCTCTGCCGCGCCGGCAATGCGCATGCCTTCACCGATCCGCTTGCTTCTCCCACCGGATTCCCTTTCAAAGTGGTGCCGATGAACGGCACGCTTTCCGACAAGGATTTGTATCGGGCGCGGAAACGCGTCTGCGATCTGGGTTACCTGCGGCACCTCTATCGCAAACCGGATGGCGCCGTTGGGTATCGTTGTCCCGCCGAACCGGTGGAAGACTTCCTCCGCAAAGGCGGCGACATTAAAGAAACAGAAGGCCGGATTTGCATCTGCAATTGCCTTCCGGCCACGGTCGGCCTCGGCCAGATCCGTTCCAAACATGAAAAGGAACTGGCGCTGGTAACCGCCGGCAACGACGTTGATCAGATTGCCCGCTTTATCAAACCGGGGCGCGACTCCTACACCGCCGCGGACGTTATTCAATGCCTGCTGGCCGAACTGAAAAACGCTTGATATGCCGTCCCCCAATTCGGCCCATGCCCGCAACCCAACCCAAAATGAACTGAATAACGATGTTTCTCAATGAGAACAC
>JAQUQV010000133.1:1407-2750 GCA_028715905.1 Kiritimatiellia bacterium | reverse complement strand
CTTGTCCGGCAAATAGGGGAACGGCTTGGCCGCGAGGTCGTTGCCGGGCCGGCGGAAGCGGCGGCGGCCGGCAGCCTGATGTTGCAACGCGAGGTTTTAAATTCACAATGAATTGTTATGCTTGAAACGATCTTGCATCATTATCGCAGCCAATACCTAGCCTTGCGTTCCGCCCTGCCCTGGCTGGACGCCGGTTATTGCCATGATGAAAAGCCGGCCTTTTCCGATTTTACCATGCCGGCTGGCCATGCGGCTGTTAAAAGCGCGGTTTTGATGCCCGATTCAATAGAAACAATCCAGGCGGCGCGGACTGAATCCGAAATATACCTCTGGCGCTGGCGGCCTTCAAAGAGCGGCCCCTTGGCCGCGCTTGAACCGTTGATAAGCAGGCTTTGCGAGCGCAAACTGCCCCTGGTTGTCCGGCAGACCGATCTGACTTTCCACGAATTGGAGCAATTTGCTCTGTCGCATCCGCGGCTAACGGTCATCCTTGAATCCGGCCCGCGCAAACTGCTTTACCACATGCACCGCGTGGAAGCAAAAATGCTCAAGTGCGCCAACCTGTATCTCGCGACTTATAATTTCTGCAACTGGCTGGGGCTTGAGCGTTTCAAGACCAAAGGACTTTTTTCGCGGCTGCTTTTCAGTTCGCATGCGCCGCGTTTCAGCCCGGACGCCGCCATGGGGCCGATTGTCATGGGCGATTTTTCATGGGAAGAAAAATGCGCCCTGGCCGGCAATAATCTTCGCAGATTGTTCGGACTGCCGCCCGAAATTCCTCCGGCCGGAACATGGCAACGCGGGGAACCGTTCATTGTGGACGCGCACGCCCACAACGTCATGCCCGGCAACAGAAATCTTTTCGGCTTTCCGACGCCGGATGAGGATTTTTCCGCGGCGGACTGGATTGCCGCCATGGATCAAACGGGGATTGCGCGGTTGTTTTTGATCCCGAATAACGCCCTGGTTGATAAAAACACCAGCGCAAGGGAGTGCGTAACGGCCTTGTTGGAATATGCGCCGAAGCGGATCAGGTATATGAGCATTTTCCATCCCTCCATGAATGAATCGCAATGCGCAAGGGTCGCCGGCGAGTTGGCCGAGCCGTCCTGTGTCGGGCTGAAAATTCATCCGGCGTTTCATAAGCTGGAGGCCGACCATCCGGATTACGCAAGGGCCTTTTCGCTGGCCGGCCGGTCCGGAAAACCGCTCGTTACCCATAGCTGGGAAATTTCGGACTATAATCCCGCCCAGCAGTTTGCCCATCCGGACAGGTTCAGGAGACATTTGGCCGATCATCCGGAGGCGACATTGGTGCTGGGACATGCCGGCGGCCGGCCTTC
>JAQUQV010000133.1:0-1307 GCA_028715905.1 Kiritimatiellia bacterium | reverse complement strand
TCCCGCCGGACGTGCTCTGCGCGGCAATCCGCGCTCCCGAAGGATGGAAACTGTTTTTCGCCGGCCAGACAATTCAAGAACTTCCCGGGGACTCCGTGTT
The DNA here is from genome assembly GCA_028715905.1 of Kiritimatiellia bacterium. NCBI lineage: Bacteria > Pseudomonadati > Kiritimatiellota > Kiritimatiellia > Kiritimatiellia bacterium. Next base: position 1,207 of record JAQUQV010000133.1, on the reverse strand, counting down.
CCGCGTTTATTACGCAAAAAAAATTGATGAACGGCCCGGCATGCCTCCATATGCGAACGTGCTGAGCCCGAAGGCGGTTGAAACATTCATCCGGATCACGCACGACCGGCTGGCCGAACATCTTGGGCGCTGGTTCGGCGGAACGATCCGCTTCGCCTTTACAGACGAGCCTTCCATGATTTATGCCAACTCCGACCAACTGACCTGGACCCCGGATTTCCGGGAGAAATTCCGGGAGTTGAAAGGATATGACATTCTCCCTTATCTCCCCTGTCTTTTTGAGCCGGCGGACGGCAAAAACGACGAGTTGCGCGCCCGGGTTGACTATTTTGACGCGCGCTCGCGATTATTTGTGGAGCGTTATCTGCTGCCCCTGCGCGACTGGTGCCGGCGGCACAACCTGCTTTCCGGCGGTCATTTTGGCGGGGACGACGACCCCAAGGGCAACGTCATTTACGGCTACGGGCATATTCTGCGTTCCCTGCGCGCGCTGGATCTGCCGGCCGTTGACGCCATCTGGCGCCAGTTGTTCCCGGACAAACGCAGTCATCATTTCGTCAAATACGCATCCTCGGTCGGGAGACAGATGCGGCAGCCGCTTGTCATGACCGAATCATATGCCGCATACGGCAGCGGGCTGACTCTGGCCGAGATGAAATGGGCGCTTGACCAGCAATATGCGCGCGGCGCCACCATGCTGGTCTGCTCCAATTACCCCTATTCCACCCGCGATCATTTCATGGTCGGCTGCCGGCCCCATTTCGGGAAATATCATCCGCTCTGGAAATATGTCAATGCCTTCCATCAATATGCCGCCCGCCTGGGATATCTTTTGTCCCGCGGCCGGCCGCTTTGCAAGACCGCCGTTTATTATGATGTGCGCAGTATCTGGGCCGGGGGCCGGACCGGCGAGCAGGCCGTTGAACGCCATGACCGCCTGGCGGAAACGCTTCTGCAAAGCCAATGTGAATTTGACTTTGTGGACGATGACATTCTGGCCGGAGAAGGCGGCCGGATGGAAAACGGCTGTTTGGTGGTCGGGCCCATGCGATACGAAAAACTGCTCGTGCCGGCCACCGACTGGATGGACGAAAAAGCCCTGGCCGGCGCGGCCGAATTTGTCCGGAAAGGCGGAACATTGATTGTCCTGGACGGCGCGCTCGCCGCGAACGGCGGAACTGTGGAGTTGCCTGACGATCTGACTGCC
>JAQUQV010000132.1 GCA_028715905.1 Kiritimatiellia bacterium | reverse complement strand
TTATTTCTGGGAAGAGACTCTTATGCCAATGGCGGCAATACGCTTGAGATCAAGGATGGCGCCAAGGCATATCTAAATGGAACCAACACCTCTACTATACAGATAGGTGTTTCTTCGGACAATAATACGCTCATGGTAAGCGGAACTAATTCGGAACTGCATTGTTTAGGAAACAACGGCGAACTGCGGATTGGCACGTACACTGGTAAAAATAATAAACTTATTGTTGAGAACGGCGGTTATGTGTATGCCAAATCCTCTACTATACAGATAGGTGTTTCTTCGGACAATAATACGCTCATGGTAAGCAGCAATTCTCATTATGGGTGGGAAGCGGGTGAAGTGAAACGATTTTAGCTGGGTGGCCGGGACTGCCGGGGAGGAGTGCGCCGGTAAAATTTGGGTGAGGGTGAGCGCGATTGGCGCAAAGCGGGGCGCTTTGAGCGAAGCCGGGATGCAAACGTTCCGTTTTCGGGCGAGGAATGGGAAAGAAACGGGCTGGCGACATCAGGGCAGAATACGGCTGGGAATGGTTTTTCAGGCAATGAGTGGCGGCATAGGCTGGGGGCCGTATTCAATTCCCCGCCGCATGAAAACCATAATGACGTTCCAGCTTGGGAAACACATATAACGCAGGAGCGCGCGCAGGTCGTTAAAGAATGTTTTGCGGGTTGGCAAAGCGGCGCGGATAAACTTGTAATTCTGATCGCAGAAGGCAAGGAAGGCATGGAAGAGGAAAGCGAGGATATTCATGGCGGCCAGGAGCGATGAAAGATGTTGTTTGCCATGGCCGAAATTATGTTCCAGATGATAGCCTTTGGTTTTCAGGGTATTGTTGTTCTCGTTTTCGATCTTCCAGCGGGCGCGGCCGGACTCAATAATTCCGGACACGTTTTCATCCGTGATCTCGAAATCGGTAATGAAAGCGTTATGGTAAACTTGTTGACCGGATTGGTTGGCAACCGTTACTTCGCACCAGTTGACCTTCAGCGGTGAATCGCCATCGGCAAGAGGGGCGCCGTTAAAGTAGCGATAGACGTGGTTTTCCCAATGTTGGCGCTTATTCTTGACCCGCATGGCAATGGTGCGGATATGGTTGGCAGGCAAGAGAGCGAGCCATTGATACAAGCTGACGTGGGAATCGGGTTTGCAGGTGAAAATGTAATGGTAGCCGTAAAGCGCCACACGGCGGCAGAACGGCTGATGGGCATAAAGGTCATCGCCCAAAATGACGGCATTACCGGTCCGATAAAACGCTCCGTTCTTTTCCAGCCAGCGTTTAGCCGCGGTGATTTCACAGTCTTGCTTGTCATGGCCGTCCTGGGGCACGATAAATTCAGGGCGTAAGGGCAAGGCCTGGTTTTGTCCGGGCGCCACGATGACCGGCGTGATGGCGCTGTGATAATAGGTGGTTCCGCCGCTTTTATGTTCAATCCGTGAACATTTGTCGCAATGAATGTTTTCCGAGGAAAAATACCAGGTGCCGTCCAAGGCGATCAAGGTGGTATTATGGACGCCGCGGAATGTGTCGAGCGCGCCCTGCTCCCGAAACGCTTCGTAAATGGCGTCATAGACCGGCAAAAGTTGTTCCGGCGCAATCGGGTCAAGCATTTGGCGGATATGATTGTCGCTGGGAATGTCCTCGATTTGAAATAACGTTTGCGCGTTGCTTTGGCCTTGCTGTTGCTGCATTTCCTTTTGACGCGCCAGAAAAGAAGGGCACTGGGTAAAGAATACCGCAAAAGCGCTCAGAAAAATATCCGCCATCGAATAGCTTCTGTTTTTGCCCCTCCGCCGGTCAGGCAGTTCATCTGCAAATTTACGGAATTGCCGGATCAACTGGTCAAAACCATCAAGTTTCATCCGTTCTCCTTCCTTCTGGCCGGCGTGTTCATGGTCACACCCAGTTTTTCCCGGAAATCATGGGCAAGCGGACACAGGTAAATGTCTTTCACGGGCACGCGGAGCGTGTTAGCCACGTCATTGCGGCTGCGGCCCGTGGTCGCGCCAACCCGAATCCAGCCCGCTGCCCGATAGCATGTTCCCCGGAATCGTTCCCGTTCCACAAACGTCTCCAGCAGATGAATCGCATGCCCGTATTTGTTCATCCAATCCGCCGAAAGCCGCGCGCGCGTCAAAGCCAGCAGATGGCTGGCCAGATGCGGAACACGCACCCAGGGCAGGATAAGAAAACGGGTGTTATTGGTTAGCAGAAAAAGATGGCGTTGCTGTTGAACACGGTCCCAGCCGATGAAATCGTCCCTCGCCTTGGCTTTCCAGGCCGCCGATCCGAACAGCATACAACCCAATATCCGTTTCCACCGGTCACGAAAGAGATACTTGAGATTTTCCCCAACACAGATCTTATGTCCCAGATAATGATAGCGCTGAAGCAGAAATTTAAATAACGGCAGAGCCGGATTGCCTGTCTCCAGCGTTTCAACCTGCACGGGTTGTAACGTTTTCAGGCCGCTTTCGATCGGATTGCGCTCGTGGGGTATCTCAACCTGATGCCGTCGCTGCCCGGCATTGGTCCATCCTCTTTGGCGCGGAGGCAGTTGAACTTCGCCGGCTCGTTCCAATTTCAGTAGAAGTGTGCGGCAGGCCATGTCCTTCAACTGCCCAACACCATTACGCCAGTCCCAACGCGAGCACAACTCAATGGAAAGCTTTCTCCGACCCCAAGCGGGGTTGTCGGCCAACAAACTGCGGATTAGGGCAATATCCTGTCCGGTAACACGACGCCCCTGCA
>JAQUQV010000131.1 GCA_028715905.1 Kiritimatiellia bacterium | reverse complement strand
ATCAACCCTACGCCATAATTATTGGAAATAACAGAATTAGAAATAGTAGAATGTCCCCATACTTCAACGGACGCACCAAAACTGGGGTTATTGGTATTTTGAGAAAAAACGCAATTCCGGATTGATCCTTCTGATAGCATCACAATAGCGCCACTTCCATAACGCGCGCCACGGTTGCGCATAACGATACTGTCGGTAAGAGTGCCGTAATATATGAGCACCCCCGCGCCATACGAGCCCCCCGAGTTTGTGAGCTGGTTATCAACGATCAGACAGTTAGTGACAATTCCATTCGTTACCAATATCCCGCCACCTAACTGGTTTTCCATTCCATTCGTGATGGTAAAGCCGTCCAAAACAGCGCCGGCATGGTCGAGATAAAAACATCTGTTGGTAGTGTTGGGACAATTCCCATCCACAATCGTCATATCACGCCCATTGACACTTTGAATTGTCACGGCGTTGTTGACGTACACATGATTCGTCAGATAATACGTGCCGTTGGATACCCAGATGTGCATGGGCGCGGTGTTGGTCATGGCGGCGTTAACCACCTCAATGATGTTGGTGCCGGCAGTCGTCCAGTTGGTGTAGGGATTGACAGGTATTACACCCACCGTTCCGGGTGGCACCACGTAATGTGTGGCCGCATTCATTATCCGCATCGACAACAGAACCGTCAACATAAATACCATAAATAATCGTGTCATAACCCCTCCGGTAACTGTAGCTTATAGATTACAAGCGCTCAGCTTATAGATTACAAGCGCTCTTTATGCAATTTTTTTCGAAAATATTTCTTGACAGTCTTTATAATGTATTGATTACAGGTTCTCTTACATTGCTCGGAACTTTGAGCATAGTCGAGACGGCGATGTCGAAGGATTGCCGCAGGCCGCCTCTTTTACCCTGCATCACCAAACCGCCACGGCTTTTTCCAAATCCTCCGCCGATATTTTATCTTTGCCGCCGCGTTCCCGCGCGTATTTTAACGTGGTGTTGAACTGTTTCCCCACCATTTCCAATCGTTCCTTGTAAGGAGCCTTGTCGGCCAGCTCTTTTGCCCGGCTCAAATAACCGGCCAGTTCCAGTAAAATTTCCGGGGTGAACAACACCTCCCACGGATTATTTTTGCCCCACCAATTTTCACGGTAATACTCTGCAAAGCCAATCTTTTGATACGACAGATTCCTGCCCCATTTACCGCTTGACCAAACCGCTTCCAATTTCTCATAAAACGCTTTCATCGGCTCTTTCGCCGGCCCGAAATATAACCGGTAAAATTCTTCCAGCAACGGCTTGACCGGCAACTCGGGATCCCATAACGCTTTCGCCGTAACATACATGTTTAACGCCATCCAGTAGTTCCGATCCGGCGTGTCCGCTCCTCCTGCCCGGCCATTGGTAAAAATATAATCTCCCAGAAACGGAATACCGCTCTTTTCCGACATGGCCTTCGATTTTTTTAAATTATCCGAGATCATCTCCGTGGCCAGGCCGGGCACCCCAAACCATTTTCCGGCGCCCCAACAATCAAAATTATAGTATTCCCAAAATGACACGGTTGCCGGTTTCAGTTTTAACCAACCGCCCATAATTTCATCGTAAAACACGTTTCTGACTTCATCGTTCCACAGATGCATTCGATGTTTTGCTATCTGCACCGACACATTGGAGGGTAATTTATCAATCTTGAGCGGCGGGCGTGTCTGGGCATTGTATGCGCCAATCACAACCCGATGCTCAGGGAAATCTTTAGCGACGGCGTTCGCCGTATTCACCGCGATTTCAGCCCAGTAATCCGACATTTCACCAAACCAACCCTCCGCCACGATAACCTTCTTCTTGCATTCCGGACATGCGCAGGGCGCGGACGCCCCGTCATTTTCAAGGATACAAAAGTCCGGGAAAAGTTCCGGATCGGCGAATCGAAAAGTCGTTTTGGCCTGTTTAATGATACCGTCCCGCACTTCCGGGTGGCTGACGCAAAGGTTCTTTCCCCTGCTGCCATCCGCGCGCAGAGCAAACCATTCCGGATGGATCAGTTGATATGGGGACCAACCTGCAAAACTATGGCACGTGCTGGCGGGATAAACGGTCCAGCCAAATCCCAGCCGGCGCAGCCATAAAGCATTCATTCCCGGAGCAACTCCCGCCCAACGGGCAATAAAATACGGTGCGGAAACAATATCCATCTTGTCTATCCTGATATCCTTTTCCCGCGGAAGCACTTCGCCGAGTTCCCCGGCCCAGGGGAAATACCATCGCACTCCCAATAACTCCAGAAAACGGTAGACCCCGTAAAGCGTGCCGGCGCTGCCGACGCCCTGAACATAATGAGGTTTTGCCGTCCGGCTGTCTTTCCCCGCAACAACCAGAATACCTGGCCGGCTGACAATCCTGAAGCCGTCCGGCTTCAAATCGGCAAAATCAAAGCCCAGGTTTTTTGTCGCCGCGCTTTCTCCAATTAATATCATTTCGCCGCCGTCAGTCCACTCCAACGCATCCGTATTGTCGTCAACGGTTTTTATCGGTAGTTTAACACCTGTCACCTTTTGCAAATATGTCTGCATCTCCGTCGCCGCAAACATCGTAATTTCAGGCGCGTTTTTATCCAGAATAATTGCGCCGCGCGCCTTGCCGTTGTCAATCAAGACAACATGTTCCTTCCTGCCGGAAATATCCATGAGTTCAATTTGCGTTAAGGCTCGGTTGTATATCTTTAATTCATCCACACCGGCCACTACCGGCGACATTCCTCC
>JAQUQV010000130.1 GCA_028715905.1 Kiritimatiellia bacterium | reverse complement strand
GCGGCAGGCCCTTTAAATCAAGGTGAACGCAACGCCGCCGGATAACCGGTTCATCTTTTCCGAATAACTTCATTGTTTTTCCTCTTAATTTAACATTAAAAACGCGCGCTTAATTCTGCGGACGGGATTCGTTTTTTTTCCAGGGCACGGGACAAACCTTGAGGCAGGGCTCCATGATGGCGTTGAAGTGGTCCTGCAGGGGATCGCGCGCGGCCATGGCCGCGTTAATGTCCGCAAGCGCAATCTGCTCCGGCGGAGGAACATCGGTGGTTGACCCCATATAAGCCGGGCCTTCCCGGCCCGACAACCCGAAACGTTTTGCCCAGTCGCAACGCATCTGATCCAAGCTCGGCAGGCGGAAAGTCCGTCCGCCGATCTCAAAGGCGACGAATTGTTCCGGATTGAGAGCCCGCGTCGGGCAGGCTGACAGGCATTTCCGGCATTTATCACAGCCGGCCTCAAAGTCGGAGACGCGATCGGCCGCAATATCCAGATCAGTCACAACGCAGATAAAGCGCTGCTTGGCGCCGTACTGCGGCGTCAGAACCGATCCGTTGTAACCGATCGTGCCCAAGCCGGCCGCCACGGCCGCGAAAACATTGCTGCGGTTGTCGGGGATAAAAGCAAAAGGCAAAAGCCCGATCAAGCCTCTGTCAAAGTTTGTATCCGGGGGCGGCGTCCCGCGCACATTGAGGGTTTTGGACGCGGTTTCGCACAAATCCAGGAGGGGTAGCGCCTCATGGCCGGCCGCCGCCAGACGCCGGCATAAAGACAGGGCCGTCCACCCCAGCTCACGGTGCGTCTGATACTGGGCAAACGAATACGGGCCCAGGGCGTCCATGGGCGCGCCGCCGCATTCGTCAAGGTAGCCCTCCGGATAATGCATGCCGATGACTATGGCATTTTTGAGACGGGGATAAAGGCGGCGCAAATTCTGCACGGCCGCGAATTTATCCAGGCGCTCCAGAGGCGTCACGCCGAACAGATCGGCGCCGTGATCCCGCGCCGTCTTTTCCAGGCCCTGGCGGGAACAATCTTTGTCAACGGCGGGCGGCGTGCCGCAAACATACGCCGGCAAAACGGCATTGACGGCGGTGGCGGCGAACACGCTGTTGGTTCCGCATGCCGTCCTGAAAACGCGCCCGTCCCCGCTGTAAGCGCCGAAACCGCTCAATGCGGCCAGGCGTTCAACGGACACGGCGATTCTAGGCATGGCTTCATAACCGTGCTCCTCGGCCAGCATGGCGATGCGATGGCCGATCGTCCCCAGCTGGCGGCGCACTTCTTCGCGGCTGAAAGTCAATGCGTCCTGAACAGAGGCGGGGATATTTCCGGCATGCGCCAAAACCTCCTGATCCGGCAAATCCTTGGGCAAATTGATGCCAACGAGAATGACGGCGCGGGTATCGGGGAGTTCGTTCACCTGCAAGTCGGCCGGCAATTTTTCCGCGGGAATAACGGCCAGGTAATCCAACAGCGGGCGCATCTGTTCGCTGATGATTCCGGCCAGGACGGCCGGATCTTTTTTCGCCACGTTTTTCCGGCGATGCCAGGTATTGACCCCGGAATGCGCCGTCTTTTCGCGCCGGGCCGGCGGAAGGCATTGGCGGAGGCAATTGCCGATTTCGCCGCCGTAAATTCCGAATTCATGCTTGGCGGCAAGCACGGTTTGCGCGTTGATCTTGTCCGGGATGGACACATTCAGCCCTATGGCAAAATGCTCGGCCCAGGCGCAGCGCCATTTATTGGTCAACGGAAATTTGTACTCGCGCTCCCCGATTTTCACCGTGTCCATGCCGCTGACTTCCTTGCGGAACGTGTCCATGCGGCAATATTTCACGCAGCGCATGCATTTATCGCAGAGCGCCGGGCCGGCGTACATGGGATCCGGCGGCAGTTCCGCGCCGGTAACAATGCTGTTAAAACGGATGCGCGGGCCGTAATCCCCGTTAAGGACCAGGCCGTTCCAGCCGAATTCGCCGAGTCCGGCCGCCACGGCCGCGTGCCGATGCGGGAAATCCGGAGTAAAATCGCGTTCAATCGCGCCGAAACTTTTGTAACGCCAGATGTGCGACGTGCTGAACGAGACCGCCGAAAATCCATGCCGGTCCAGCAATTTGGCAATCCGGAACGAAAGGATATCAAGCAGAACATTCATATCCACCTGGACAATTCCATACGAATTCATGTCCTGCAGGTCATGGTTGCCGCAATGCTCAACGCAGGCATCCGGATAGTGCACGCCGACCACAATCACGCTCTTGGCGTCCGGCAGAAATGAACCCGGATGATAAGGCTTGGGGGCGTGTCCAAAACGCGCGGCCGGCGACACGCCGATGGCCTGGGCCCCGGTCTGGAAAGCCAATTCCCGAATGGATGCCATCAGTTTTTCATTCATGACCTTTACTGTCCTTTCCTTTTTTTTGTTGTTTTTGTTTTTTTTCACCGCAGGTTTCCCCGGCCATTAACTCCGAAGGCACCATGATTTTCGCGCGCGCCGGCGTTTCCCCCTGGATCAGGCTCCAAAGCAGGCGGACCGCCTTTTCCGCCATGATTTTATTCGGATACACCGCGCAGGTCAGCGGCAGGGGGAAATGCTCGGCATAGGTCCGCTGGGCACAGCCGATCAAGCCCACGTCCCCGGGCACGCCCACGCCCATCTCATGCAGCGACTTATATGCCCCGCTGATTGTGCCTTCGCCGAATAGAAACAAGGAATCCGGCGGATTGCGCCGTTTCATTAACTCCCCGGCCACGCGGCCGGCCAGGCGCTGTTCCTCATCCAGGGTGGCGCCCTCAAAAACATGAATAAGATCCGGCTCGTCGGAAAAAC
>JAQUQV010000129.1 GCA_028715905.1 Kiritimatiellia bacterium | reverse complement strand
GCTGGAGATACGATCTTCCGGAATTGCTGGCCGGTACCGACGTTTTCGTCCTTACTTCTCTCTGGGAAGGGCTGCCGGTGTCGGCGCTTGAGGCCTTGAAAAGCGGGGTTCCCGTGATCGCCACGGATACAGGGGGCATAAGAGAAGCGGTCGCGGACGGGGTCAACGGTTACATCGTGCCCCGCAGCGACCCGCAAGCGATGAGCGGCCGTATTTGCGGACTGCTGCTGGACGCGGCGTTGAGGATGAGGATGGCACACAACGCGGCCCACAGCCTGGACAGCGGGTATTCCCTCGAAACGATGCTTTCGGACACGCAAAATCTATACAGAAGAAAAATAAGGGAGAAAACGGGAGATGTCCCAATTCCTTAGAATGGCCGTTATTGCCGTTGCGGCATTCGCCGGCTCATGGTTTCTGACCGCCGGTTATATCCGCGCCGCCGGCAGGTTTTTTCATTCCTCTGCCGGCAGGATCCCTTCCGGAGCGGGGTTGATTTTTGGGGTATGTTCCCTCGCGGCCGCCGCTGTTTTTCGGCCTGGCGGCGGGCACGCTTTTTTACTGCCGGCGGCATTTATGCTGTTATCCGGGATCCTGGACGATATTTTCGAGTTTTCCGTGCCGGTAAAAATGCTCTTTCAAATAACGGCGGTGGCATTGTTGGTACATAACGGTCTGTCTCTGGGAGTAATGTCCGCAGTGGCGGACGCGGGCCTGACGTTTATCTGGGTGCTCGGTATAACCAATGCCTTTAATTATCTGGATATTGTCGACGGCCTGGCCGCTTCCCTGGGGATAGTATCTTCATTCTCTTTCTTCATCTTGTTCGCCGCCTGCGGAGACTCTGCGAGGGCCGCCGTGTTCCTTTTTCTTTGTCTGGCATTATCGGGTTTTTGTCTCAGCAACTATCCCCCGGCGAAGGCTTATATGGGGAATACCGGCAGTCATTTCATAGGCTTTATGCTCGCGCTCGCCCCCCTTTCATCCGTTTGCTCCCCGGTATGCGCGGGCATGAACATTCTGCCGGCGGCGGTTTTGATATGCGGAATGCCGGTTTTTGATACCGCTTTCGTGACAGTGCTGCGTTTTTACCGGCGCCAGCCGCTTTTCAAGAAAAGCGGCGATCATCTCGTTTTGCGTCTTATCGGACAGGGAGTCCCTTTGAACGGAATCCTGAAGCAAATGACCGCGGCCTCGGCGTTTTTCTGCGCCTCCGGGCTGCTGTTTTGTTATTCTCCGTTGAGGCTGCTGTCCGCTGCGGCCATGCTGCCGGCTTTATTTATTTGTTTTCGGCTGGCCCGCGCGGCCGTGCGGGGCGGAAGATGAAAAGAAAAGAACGGATTGTGGTCATCGGGGCCGGTCTTTCCGGGTTGAGCGCCGGTATACGTCTGAGGGAAAAGGGAGCCGATTTCGTCGTCCTGGAACGAGAGAATGAACCGGGCGGGTTGTGCCGGTCGAGAGAGACCGGCCGTTTTGTCTTCGATTGCTCCGGGCACCTCCTGCATTTCAGGACCCCCTCCGGATTTCGCGCGGTGGACCGGCTGCTGAAAGGCGGATTGACGAAATTCGGCAGGAAGGCGTCGGTACATCTGCGGGGACACGATATCCCGTATCCTTTTCAGGCCAATCTTTACGCGCTGCCGGAAAAAATGCGTCTTGAGTGCGTGCGCGGCCTGCAGAACCGCGGCCGGCCCGGACGGGGCCAGGATTTTGCTTCTTGGATCGCGGCAAAATTCGGCCCCGGCATCGCCCGGCATTTCATGCTTCCCTACAACAGGAAATTCTGGCGGTTTCCTTTAAGCAGAATGACCTGCGAATGGACGCGTTCTTTTGTTCCCGTGCCGTCCCGCGGCAGAATGCTGTCCGGCGCGCGCGGAGGAGAGGGGGAATTCCCGGGGTATAATTCCACGTTCTGGTATCCGTCCGCCGGCAGGATAGACGTGCTGCCGCGCAGCATGGCGGAGAACTGCGGGAACATACTTTACGGCCGGAGGGTCGTTCGCATAGACGTGAAACGCCGCGTAGTGCGCACTGCTCAAGGGGAAGAGTTTCTTTACGGCAGGCTGATCTCCACGATGCCGATGCCGGACCTCGGCGCCGTTTATCCCGGCGTGGGCAGGGAAGAAAAGGCGTGTTTGCGGCGGCTGAAGTGGAACTCGCTCTTGATATTCAGTCTCGGCCTTTCCGGGAAGCCGTCTCCCGCCGAGCATTGGATTTATTTCCCGGGGAAGGAATTCGTGTTTTACCGCGCTTGCTTTCCGCACAATTTTTCTTCCTCCGCCGCCCCGGCAGGGCAGGGAAGCGTTTACGCGGAGGTGTCTTATCCCCCCGGGAGGCGGCCCGGAATGAAACGGTTGAGACGTGAAGTATTGTTCGGTTTACGCAGGGCGGGGATCGTTTCCGCAAAGACGCGCGTCTGCGCGCAGGATGTTCTGGAGATAAAATACGCCTATCCCGTTTACGACCGGAAATACGCCCTGTCGCGCAGGCATATAATTTCAAGTTTTCTCTCCCGCGGAGTGGTTTTATGCGGGAGATACGGGAGCTGGCGTTATTTTTCCATGGAGGACGCGATGCTGGACGGAATTTCGGCTGCGGAAAGAGCGGTGGGAAATGCGTAGTTCGATGAGGCTGATCTGGGAGAACCGGGGGATATTGCGCAGCATCGCGCTTTCGCAGCTGCGCGCGAAATACATGGGGACGGCGCTGGGGGCTGCCTGGGGCGTCTTGAATCCGATCGCGGTCACCCTGGCGATAATCTTCGCTTTTTCGGTGGTATTAAAGATAAATATGGAAAGGTTTCCTCTTTTCGTTCTCGCCGGTTTCTTTCCCTGGAATTTCTTTTCGTCTTCCGTGAGCGAAGCCTCGCGTTCTTTCCTGGAAAGG
>JAQUQV010000128.1 GCA_028715905.1 Kiritimatiellia bacterium | reverse complement strand
ATGCTTTCGGCGTCAATGTTCTTGGAAAGCGAATGCAGTTCGTCGTGGCCGTTCAGATAAATCGGCTGCGCGCCGACGACCGGAAAATCATAAACGCGCTTGACGGAGTGCGTGGGATACTGCTTCCATTTCCGGTCAATCCACGTCCAGACCTTGATGAACTCGCGGAAATTTATTTCGGGATCAAAATTGGTGGCGAAATATTTTCCGTGGCGGCCGGCGTTGACGTCCATGATGTCAATTGTGTCAATTTTGTCAAAATAACGTTTCGCCGCCAGGGCACAATAGGCGTTGACCACGCCCGGATCAAAACCAACCCCCAGAATGGCGGTCAGCCCCTTTTCCCGGCAGCGGGCTTTGCGCTTCCATTCGTAATTGGCGTACCAGGGCGGGTTCTCGCAGACTTTGTCCGGCTCCTCGTGAATGGCGGTGTCCAGGTAAACCGCGCCGGTCCCCAGGCAAGCCTCCAGAACCGACATGTTGACAAACGCGCTGCCAAGATTGATGACAATCCCGGCCCGGGCGGTTTTGATCAACCGCATGGTCGCGGAAACGTCAAGCGCGTCCAGCCGGCGGGAATAAAGCTTTTTTGACTTGTCCTTGACATGATTTTTCCGTTCAACGCTCTGGATGATGGCATCGCATTTGGACTGCGTGCGCGACGCGATGCAGATATCGCCGAGCAAGTCGTTATGCATGGCCGCCTTGTGGGCCGCGACGTGCGCCACCCCGCCGGCGCCAATGATAAGTATGTTTTTTTGTCGAGTAGACATAATATGATTTCCTTATTTAGGTTTGCTTTGTATTCCCCGTTTTCTCGCCTCTTTCGATTGGCGAGTGTCACAATATTCAACCGTGTGAGGAAACTTCAATGCCCCTCACGGAACCGGACTTGTGAATTTCTCACATCCGGCTCTTCAACAGAACTCATTTTCCGCCAGAGGCGGATCCGCCCAAGGCGGAAACGAACGACAACGTAAACAGATTGTGCTTGATTGCAGGCTGCGGCAGCGGATAGCGTTTCACGTATTCCGCAAATTGCTTCCGCCAGAGTTTCCCGCGCTGACTGCGACGGTTGAGCCATTTGCGCGTCAGCCGGAGCGCGACAGCATAGTAGCGCTGCAAGGCGCGTATGTTTCCGCTTATTCCGTAATACTGATAATGACCGCGCAGTTTGGCTGCCAGTATCGGCCACCATTCTTTGGTCGGCATCGCGTTCCTGACCGTCTTCAGCCATGCGTTCAACTCCTTGCACCTCTTGCGGAACTTTGCGCCACTGGTTCTACGATGCACCATGAAGTTGCCTTTCCGGCTTTTCCCGCAATAGTGCGTGAAGCCCAGAAAGTCAAATGTGTTGGCGCACCGCTTCTGCCGCTTGGCGTTTTGTTCCTCATACCTGCCGAAACTGATTCCGCGCGTCTTTTCAGGATGCAGTTCCATCCCATAACGCGCAAATCGTTCCTTCAGTATCTGCTCTATTTTCCGGGCGTCTTGCGCTGACTGCACCATACAGATAAAGTCATCCGCATAGCGCACCAACTCGGCATACCCTTCCAACTCCGGCTTGATTTTCCTCTCAAACCATACATCCAGCACATAATGCAGGAATACATTGCAAAGTAACGGACTCAAGTTGCCGCCTTGCGGCGTCCCCTGTTCGGTCGCCATCAGCATGCCCGCCTCCATGTATCCGGCTTTCAGAAAGCGTCTGATTATCAGCAGCGTGCTCGGGTCTTTAATCCGAACTTCCAACGCCTTCATCAGCCAGTCATGCGGTATCTTGTCAAAACATCCCTTGATGTCCGCCTCTACCACATGATTCACGGGCTTGGTCATGATTTTGCGACCCACAGTTTCCAACGCGTTATGACAGCTCCTGCCCGGCCTGAACCCGTATGAACAGTCCAGAAAATCCGCTTCGTAGATTGCCTCAAGTATTCCGACTATCGCTTTCTGCACGATCTTGTCTTCCAATGCGGGCATTCCCAGCGGCCTTCTCTCGTGCTCGTTCTTGGGTATATACACGCGCTTGGCCGGTTGCGGTTTATACCGCTTGGCTTTCAGGCGCATTACCAGGTCGTTTAGGTTTTCATCCAGCTTTTCGCCGTATTCCTTCCATGTTACGTCATCTATGCCACACGCCCGGTCTCGGCCAAGCTTCATGTAGCACGCTTTGAGATAACCCGCGTTCAGTAAATGTGCCAAGCACGTAAACTGATAACCGGTCTCCTCGCAAGCTCGTTTCTTTATGAGGGTCAATTTCGCAAATGTGTCTTCCCGCTCTATGTCAGGCATCTGTTTCCTTTCCCCTCTACGTTCTGTTGTCAGCCCCTTCGGGTGGACTGCGTTGTCCGCGCCGGGCATTACCCCGCCTACTCCCTTACTATGAGCTGATCCGACTGCCGCGCCACCTTACCGCCTCCTCGCCTCTTCAGCTTGTCGGCCGCTTTCCGAGAGCAACGCGGCTCTCCCAAGTTCCAACGCCCACCGTTCGCTTGCCCGCCACGGACTTAGACCCCGGCACGGCGGATTGTGCTCACCATTTCGCGCAACCCGCTGCTGGCTTCCAGTGCATGAAAACCTTGGCCCTGTGCAACAAGGAGTATTTCGGGGCTCAATACCTTCACTTGCGTTGTGGCTGACTCGCTCCTTTCCTATGGCTTCGCGCAGTTCGTTGCCTCTTTGCGCGCATAGTTCCGTTCCGACCCGGTGGTTAACCTTTGGTCGTGCCGGCTTTGCCGGCTTGGTGTGCGCCAGCTTCGCTTGGCGCACTCATGGCTTTTTCCCAAATTTTGGCCGCTGACTACCGACCCCTGACTTCCTGATCTTCTTCATCAGCTCCCGCCGCACAAAATCCGGCACAAACTTGCTGGTGTCCCCGCCCAGGGCGGCCACTTCGCGCACCGCGCTGGAGCTTAAAAAACTGTAGGATTCTTTCGTCATCATGAAAAACGTCTCAATATCCGGCGCCATGTGGCGGTTGGTCAGCGCCATTTGA
>JAQUQV010000127.1 GCA_028715905.1 Kiritimatiellia bacterium | reverse complement strand
CCGCGCGAAAACGCGAAACACATTCCAAGTTCTCTTGAATAACCTGTCGCGCCGATTTCCTGGCCCGTGTACGGCGCGCCCATTTCCAGGATCCAGTGATCCAGGTAAGTCGCCGGGGCCGTGGAAGTCCAGGAGCGAAATTCAGGATAGGTGAGCGACCAGCTTCGGAACCGGTTGTCATGGGCGAAATAAGAAGCCTTAAAGCCAAGAAAAGCCTCGTGCCTGGTGCGCGGGAAAGGCAAGGCCATCGCTTTCCAAATCCTTTCGCGCGTCGTATGTCCGAAAGATTCCTCCGACTGAAATCCGCCGAATCTATGGCCGTATTCCGCCAGGAAGCGCCGGCAAAGCGAAGTTGGCATGTCCGCCGGACCGCTGAAATCATGTCCTGACAAGACAAACTGACGGTCCGTTTTTTTCAGCATTTGATATGTTGGGGACTGGGGATTAAAAAACTTGTCTTCAAACTCTTCCCGGGTGGAACCGGGGTTGATCCGCATCATGGATTCCCTGACAAACGCCTCGTTTTTAAATTCCTCCTTCTCCCAAAATTCGCGCGGCGTAATGTTGTAGCAAAAATCCTTATTTAATATTTTACGCACGCCCCATATTTCCGGCAGATCATACCCGCTGCGCGAAACATCCGAAGTCAAATAGACCTTGTTTGACGCGGCGGCGCCGGCAAAACGCTCCGAAATCATCTTGGCCTCCAGCGCCGTTTTTTTGCCTTCAAGATCAGACGTCCTCTTTTGAACCCCGCGCCACTCCCTGAATGTCAGTTTCTTCCCGGTTTTCACCTCTTCCGCCAACCCCTTGATTTCTTTCAGAATTCCGGATTTCTCGCCGGCCAGTTCCCCGCTTACCCCCAGCGCTTCCGTTTTCCCGGCCAGTCCCTCCAGTTCGCGCATGGCCGCCGCATTGTACGATCCGAAAACAATTCTCACGGAATTTTCCATATCGGCAAACAAACCGCTCCCGATCGCCGGCCAGGCGCTGTTTTCAGCTTTTGACTTCTGTCCCCGGCAGAAATTCCCTCTGAATAGCAACCCTTCCTCCGGCTGAATTCCCAGATATGTCCAGGGAATCGCCATCTCAACCGACCACCGATTGGTGTCAACAAACGCGCCGGCCCGCCAAGCGCTTTCTTTCCCCTCGCGGCAATCCCACTGAGCGCCGAGCGAATTCACCACAAATTGACGGCAATCCGCCGGATTTTCCCCCTCACATATGAAAAATTCCACGTCATCGTCTTCCCAGACACTGCCGTTCCTGGTTGTTACCTTCGCTTTCATTTTGTCAATCCGCGACTCATGACAACGGAACGCAACGTAAAGATTTTCGTCATCGCGCATAATGAACGCCTCGGTCTGTTCCGTCGCCGCGTTAGCAGGATCGCCAAGGATCATGAATTTGCCCGACTTTCCCGCGCCGTTCCATTCCCCATCGCTGATCTTGCCATCCAATGCCGGCGGCTTGGCCGCCTTCGGCACGAACATTTCAGCCGCATGCCCGCTCCAAGCCATGAGCAAACACGCCGCCGCCAGCGCGAATATTCCGGCGCGGGCTTTGCGCCCAACCAATTTTTGATTTGCGGTTTTGGATTTTGGATTATTCAAAACCGAAAGAAACTTACTGTTCTCCGCTGTTGTTCTCATTTTGCTTATTCCTTTCTTTTGTCTTCTGCCTTCTGCCTTCCGCCTTCCGCCTTCTGCCTTCTGCCAAAGGAAACTCGCCCCGCCGAGGCAAATCATCGCGCCAGCGGGGTGGCGCTCCTTATCTCGGCGCGCTCCGCGTCTCCAGCGCAGCGGGCGGTGCAATTAACCGCAGAGGTAGGAGCCGCATCCCCATGCGGCGATTCCAAACACCAGATGCATCGCCGAACAGGGGTTCGGCTCCTACCCACGATTTTGCGCTCTTTTGCGGCAATTTGATACCTGGCTGTTATTCGTAAATCTTCAGCCACCCGAACGTTATTTCACCCTTGCCCTTGAAACCGTCCGGCTGGTCGTTCAGGCCGATAGTTACCCGCGTTATGGGCAACTCCAGGGTCTGGTTCTTGTCCCCGCCCCAATGCTCGCACGACACGTCCCACTTGCTCTCCGGCCCCCTGATCAGATCGGCAAATGATTTGTACACCGTCTTCCACCCCCGCCAATAAACCAGCCCGAGCGGCAGATAATGCGCCTCCCCGCTCTTGTCATACAACACCGCGTCCAGTTCATGCCCGGAACCGTCCCCATATACCCGCAATGCCAGCATCGTTCCCCCGGCAATGGACGCGTCCGCCGTCAGCATGACCGCGTCATGTTTGGCCGAAGTAAAAACATACCTCAATTTCAAGCCCGGCTTGCCCTCGCACGCGTTTTTAGCGTCGCTCTGAAGCAAAACCCCTTCCGGCGCTTCGGCCGGCTCTTCATTAACGTGCGCCGACTGTTTCCATGCCGCGGGATTTTCAAATGTCAGCGAATATACTTCCTTGCCAAGCTTGACCGGCCCTAAATCAACCAGCCGCACATCGTCCACGTATACCTCGCCCCGGCCGTAAAACAGCACCAGATACACGGGAGCATTGCATGTCCCCAGCATATTTACGGGCGTTTCAAATGTTTTCTCAACATACTGCCAGTCAAAATCACCCGTCTTCTCCCCCGCCCTGACTCCCCAATACTTGTTTGTCCTTTGTCCGTCCTGCATGCAAACACAGTTGCCGTCAATAATCAGCGCCCTTGCTTTCCCCCCCTCAGAGAGTCCGGCCTTTATCCAGGCCGATATTTTATATTTCCGGTTGCCTTCAAACTTGCAATGCTGAGAAAAACCGCCATGATACCCGTCCTTATCCGACCGGAGACGGAGGCCTTGTTTCCCCTCATGGGTGGTCCGGCTCAACTCCCAGTCGCCGGGAACGGAGCCGCCATAATATCTCCAATCGGCCGGAGCGCCATCTTTCCCCTCCTCAAATCCGCCGTTTTTCAACAAATTGATATAATCCGTTGACTCTCTTTCCGGCGCCGCATCTTCCGCAAATACAACCGGCGCC
>JAQUQV010000126.1 GCA_028715905.1 Kiritimatiellia bacterium | reverse complement strand
ATCCAAAATCCAAAATCGCAAATCGAAAATTGGCTGCAGGCAAAACCCGTGCCGGAATATTCGCGCTGGCGGCGGCGTGTTTGTTCACGGCCTGGAGCGGGCATGCGGCTGAAATGTTCGTGCCGAAAGCGGCCAAACCGCCGGTATTGGATGGCAAGATCAGCAATGAGGAATGGAACGGCGCGGGAAAGTCGGGCAAATTCATGATCCTTGGCGATCCCGCTAACGCGGCGACGGAACAGACCGAGGCTTTTGTCATGCGCGATGACAAAAATCTCTACGTCGCGTTTCGCTGTCATGAGTCGCATGTTGACAAAATAAAGGCGGTCGTGAAAGAGAGAAACGGACCGGTATGGGGTGATGACGACGTGGAATTTTTCATGTGTGAGGGAGAAAATCCCGTAAATTATCGCCAATTTGTGGTCAATTCTCTTGGTACCCAGTGGGATGACTGTATTGAAAAAGAAGGGGAATGGCAGGCAAAGGCGTTTGTCGGAACCAATTTCTGGTCGGTTGAAATGGCGATTTCATTTTCATATCTTGGCAGCCGGGGAGAGGATGGGCTGATATTTCGGGGGCATTTCTGCCGGGGACAGAAGTCAAAATCCGAAAACAGCGCCTGGCCGGCGATCGGGAGCGGTCTTTTTGCCGATATGGCGAATTCCGCGTTGATTGTGTTCGGGTCATTTACGGATGCGGCCATGCGCGAACTGGAGGGACTGGCCGGGAAAACGGAAGCGTTGGGAGTAAGCGTGGCCGGCGAGAAAGCCGGGATTCTGAAAGAAATCAAAGGGCTGGCGGAAGAGGTGAAGACCGGGAAAAAGCTGACATTCAGGGAGTGGCGCGGGGTTCAAAAGAGGATGTCTGAACTTGAAGATAAAAAAACGGCGCTGGAGGCAAAAATGGTTTCGGAGCGTTTTGCCGGCGCCGGCTCATCAAACAAGGTCTACCTGACTTCGGATGTTTCGCGCGGCGGGTATGAACTGCCGGAGGTGTGGGGAACGCGGATGATTTTAGGGAAGGATTTCTGGTTTGATATCCGCCATCTGCCGAACATATGGGAAGAGGCGGGACTGGAAAAAGAGCCTTTTATCAAAGAATCCCTGATGAGAATTGTTGTGGGAAGTAACAATAAGCAAATGGTTTTCGATCCCCGGTCGTCGGCATACCATGCGTTGAAAAAAACGTCTTGGCCTTTTATCCTGAGTGGTATTGATTTTACCGGTCCGATGGACATGGATTCCTCGGTTTGCCGTCGTTTTTTGGCGGAATACGGCCATAGATTCGCGGGATTTATGGCGGATGAATGTTTCGGGAACAAGTCCAGGGCAGTGGTTTGGGAGAAGATGGGCTTGCCGTTGCCGCAGACGAGGCAGGAGGCATACCTGGGGTTTGTGGCGGCTTACCTGGCGCATGACAATCGTTTTCGCAGTTGGGCGTTGACTATTCCTGAATTTCGTCCCTGGACATCGCCCGGAACCGCAACATATCTGGATCACCTGATACTGGAGATGGGCGCGCCGCTCACCGGCCAGGAAATCGGCGGCGCTTATTCAAGACAAATGGGGATGTGTTTTGCTTTTTCACGGGGCGCGGCGCGGCAATACGAAAAGCCGTGGCGGGTTTACGTGGCGGTGTGGTGTCCGGGAGTGCAGGGCGATTCGGAAATGAATTATCGCGATTTCCTGTCGCCGGAATGCAGAAGGTTTACCGACAGGAGTTCCAAAGGAAAATGGTCTTATGATCTGGGGCCCTACAGTGGGACATCGCTCTCGCTGCAGCGCCGTCAGTTATACGCCGCATACATGTCCGGTGTAAATATGATCAAGGACGAAAGCGATCCCCAGTTATTTATGGCCAATTACGATTATCGCGACATAGACAGAGTGAATCCGCTGGTGAAGGTGATGCGGGACAAGCCGTATCATCTCTCGCCCGCCGGCGCAATCAGGAAGGAACTGTATGACAATATCGTCAAAAAACATGCCCGCGGAACGGCCTACACGCCGGCGGCTCTGGTCTTTGACCGGCATCATGGATTTATACCGACATATAGCCGCACCCACCTTTTCGGCGTCCTGCCCTATACCGCCGGAGATTGCATGATGCTGGCGTTGGAGTCGGCGCTGTATCCGCTTTTATCGCCCGAAAATCTCCAGGCGCGCGCAACCGGGCCGTATGGGGACATGTTTGACGTGCTCACCAATAATTCTCGTTCGGAAACCTTGCAGGCCTACCGCGCGTTGATACTGGCGGGGGACGTGGACCTGGACGAGCGGAATCAGGCGGATAAGGCGCGGGAATCATGCATGTTTGCGAAACGGCTGATGGATTATGTTGAGAATGGCGGCACATTGATGATCAATGCCCGGCAAATCAGGGAAGGTGTGTTTCCAGATTCATTTCTTGGGTGCAAAATAACAAGCGAGAGGGTCGAAGGCCGGTTTGGCTACAGTCTGCTGGACGGCGCGGTCATCGCGGAAAACAAGCCGTTCAGTTATCAGCGGCTTGAGCCGAAGACGGCGGTTCCGCTGATTCTGCGCGCGGATGCCGACGGGAAGCGGGACGCGCTGGTTACGGCGAACAGATACGGGAAGGGGGTTGTCATACTGACCGCGCCGGATTACATGAAGGAGCCGGGAAACAAGGGCGGGATGTTGAACATGTTCGCCAATTTGATGGAGAATATGCGGGACGAATTACTGCCGGTCAAATGGGATGGCAAAGTGGAAGTTTTGGTGAACCGGAACAGCAGGGGTTGGGTGGTAACATTGATCAACAACGAGGGGGTGACCAAAAAGGGTGGACAAAAGGAAGAGATTGATGATACAAAGAAGGCTGATGTGAGGGTAATATTGAACAAGGCGGCCGGCGGCCTGGAGGTGAAGGAAATCGGGGAATGGGTCAAGGGAGAAAAGCCGGAGATGCGGAAAACGGATGACGGGGCCGAAGTCAAAATCACGGTGCCGTCGGGTGATATCCGCATCCTTGAATTTTGTTTATAATCGGCGCGCATGAGCAGGAGGTGCATGATGAGACGAATATTGATCGGA
>JAQUQV010000125.1 GCA_028715905.1 Kiritimatiellia bacterium | reverse complement strand
AAACCGGCCGAACCGAAAACGGCCAACAGCGCGGAGGAGCCCTGCCCGGATGGTTTTGCTTTTGGCATTACACTTTTTTTTGCGGCTGGCAGACAGCGCAGAACTTTCAACCGCCCCCGGTTTGATCATTGTCTTTCTTTGGCCCGGGCGCGCCTTCATCCCGGCCCGATTCGTCCCGCCCCTTCTTGAACTCGCGCAGGCTTTTGCCCAAAGAACGCGCCAGGTCCGGCAGGCGTTTCGCGCCAAACAATAAAAGGATAATCAGCAAAATTACAAGTATTTCGGTCCATCCGATGTTCATTTTTTCCCCTTATAGCCGGTTTATGATTCAGGATTGCGGATGCTTTCCTTTTCCTCTTCCGCCGCGGCGCGTATCTTTGCGGTCTCAGCCTGGCGGCTGTTTTGCAGCTGTTCATTTTTTTCCGCGTCATCGCCGGCGCGGGCGAGCTGTGTTTTCAGCATGATTTCCAATTCCGCGATTTTTGCCATGCATTTCCGCTCAACTTCGGCAATGGCCGCTTTCTGCCCGGCCGAAAGCGGCTTGACCCGGCCGGCGCACGCGGCCAGCCGTTCCATGGCCAAGTCGTAGGAACTTTTTAATGAAGCCTGCTTGCCGTCCGCCATAACGATCCAACCTTGTGCTTGCCTTGACTGCGCGTTGGCATTATGATTTTGTTTTATTGACTTGCTGAATAAATAAAATATGCCGAACGCGGTTAATAGTCAAGAAGACATTTACTTCATGCGCCTGGCCCTGCGCGAGGCGGCGGAAGCGGAAGCCTCCGGCGACGTGCCGGTCGGCGCGGTGATTACCCGCGGCAAAACGGTCATCGGCCGCGGGCACAACCAGACCGAACTGCTCAAGGATCCCACCGCGCATGCCGAAATGATCGTCATAACCCAGGCGGCGGCGGCAATCGGCGACTGGCGTCTGACCGGCTGCGTTCTTTACGTCACCAAAGAACCATGCCCTATGTGCGCCGGCGCCATTGCCCTGGCGCGCATCCCGAAAGTGGTCTTCGGGGCCTGCGATCCGCAGAACGCCGGCCTCATCAAGTCGGCGGAAGTCCAGGGCGGCCTGCTGGAGGAGGAATGCAAAACAATGCTGCAGATTTTTTTCAAAGCCCTGCGCACCGCCGCAAAAACACCCCGGGGCTCTTAAATTCCCATCCGGCAGTCGGGACTTTTCAACGGCGTAATTTTTACCGGTCAAAACAGCCGCCGGTGGCAGAGAACTGGGACGCGCCGGCGCGTCTGCCGCAAATTTTCCGGATCAAGCACGGCGGTTAATACGGTTTCCTTTTCTCCGGCCCGGCAGACAATTTCACCCCAGGGGCCGACGATCATGCTGTTGCCGTAACTGGCAAGGCCGGTTGCCTGATTCTTGCCGCACTGGTCCGGCGCAACAACAAAAACCTGGTTTTCTATGGCGCGCGCCCGCAGCAGGGTTTCCCAGTGGTCCCGGCCGGTTTTCCGGGTAAAATTGGCCGGCACAAAAAAGAGATGCGCGCCGGCCGCTGCGTAATGCCGGAACAATTCCGGGAAACGCAGGTCGTAACAAATGCTCAATCCGCATTGCCATCCTTCAATGTCTGCCATCACCGGCCGCTTGCCGGCGGAATAAACATCGCTTTCCCGCACCGACCGGCCATTGCCAAGATGCGCCTCAAAGAGATGGATTTTCCTGTATCTGGCGGCGATTTTTCCCCGGCGATTCAATAAGAGCAATGTGTTATAAATTTTATCCCCCGCCTTTTCCATGATACTGCCGGCCATTATCCAGCAGCGCCGGCTTTGCGCGATCCCGCCCAGCCATTGAACGAGGTTTCCCCTTAACGACTGAGCATGCGCGCGGTAATCCCGGTCGGCCCCGCGCAGGGCAAAGACTTCCGGGAGGGCGATCAGATCGCATACTCTTATCCGGGCAATGAGTTCCCCAAGCCGATCCAGATTGCATTTAATGCTGTTGCCGGCATTGTTCTGCACAACAGCAACCTTGAGCGGTTTTTCAGGAAAGGTTATGGCTTTCATTTGAGTCCATTCCAAAACTATATCTCATCCCCTCGCACAACTCGTTTGAGTTCATTTCACCTCAATCACAACCGAATAAGCCCTGTCGGCGGCAGTCGTTTCCCATGACCGCCGGTAAATCATTTTAATATCCCCCCTGCCCGTTCCGACCGTTTTGAAACGGAAAACGAAACGCCCACCCGCCCCCACCCTGGGGATTGAACCGGGTTGCGCGGACCGCAAATATTCCCCGACGCCGGCCGGCTGCAGAACATTTGTGCCGAAGGAATCCAATTCCCATGAATAGCCCGCGGTTGGATTGCCCGGCAGAATTATTTCAATTGCCCCGCCAACATTGACCTGATTGGTGCGCCCGTTGTCCGCCTCCGTCAGACGCAGCCCGTCCCCGAAAGACGCCGTTGCCAGGGCAAGCATTATGAGCGGAATAGATTTTTTCATCGCCGGTTTCCGTGCAATCGCTTTTCTCTTTTGTAAATCGCATGATTCCGCAAAAATGTCAAAGAAAAAAACAGCGGTCAGCGCTTCTTGAAGACATAACCATACAACTGCGGGGCAAGCCGCCGCAATGCGGCGTCCAGCAACTTTAATTCTTCCCGCAAAGGAGGCATGCGTTCACCGATATAACGTTCCACCCAAACCGGGTCCACCAATCCGCGCAAAGCCTTGCGTAGATCCGTTGCGGCGGAGTCCGCGCGCGCAACCGCCTCTTTCATGTGCTTGAGATAGCGCAAGGTCATGAGCGACGGGACGCGGCGGCTCTCCTGGGCCGAGGCGGCCAGCAAAACCCGCAAATTTCTGACATATGCCCAGCCCGTATTCCGTCCGTGGCTGAATTTCAGGAGAGCTTTGGCGACCGCGTCAAAAACACGCTTTTCCCCGAGCCGTTTAAGTTCACTGCGGCAGGCCCTTTAAATCAAGGTGAACGCAACGCCGCCGGATAACCGGTTCATCTTTTCCGAATAACTTCATTGTTTTTCCTCTTAATTTAACATTAAAAACGCGCGCTTAATTCTGCGGACGGGA
>JAQUQV010000124.1 GCA_028715905.1 Kiritimatiellia bacterium | reverse complement strand
CGGCAAGCACGGCACGCGCTTTTTTCTGTTCCTTTTCCGATGAAAGCCCGACGATGAATTCAAGAATCGTTGAATTATCGGGGCACCCGATCGCCCGCTTGATCGCGATGAAATCAAGCAAGCCCGGCACGGTCAAAGTGCCGTCAAAATCAAACAGGACAGCTTTAATCATTTTACGATTTCCATTGCGAAGTTACCTTTCTGCCTTCTTCCTTCTTCCTTCTTCCTTCTGCCTTCTTCCTTCTGCCTTCTGCCTTCTGCCTTTGTGCCTTCTGCCTTCTTCTCATCTTTCGCTGGTGCGCAGGCGCGGGTCAAGCGCGTCGCGCAAGGCGTCCCCGAACAGGTTGAATGCCAGCACAATCAGGAAGATCGCCAGGGTCACAAAAGTCATTTCCCACCAGACGCCCTGCCAGAGCCGCAGGCGCGCGTTGCTGATCATGATACCCCAGGAAGGCTCGCCCTGGACGCCAATGCCCAGGAAACTCATGAAGACCTCCGTGGAGATCGCGGCCGGAAAACGGAGCGAAAACGTGATGATAACGATGTGGAAAACATTCGGCAGGATATGGCGGAACATGATGCGCGCCGGGTTGAACCCGAGCGCGCGGGCCGCCAGAACATAAGGGCGCGTCTTGTGTTTCATGACCTCCCCTCTGATCAGCCGGCACAACCCGACCCAGGTGGTGAGACCGATGCCGAGATAAATGCCGAGCAGGCCCTTGCCGACCACCATGGCAATCGCCAGGATGAAAAGCAGGCCGGGGATTGCGGCAAAGGTTGAATAGAGCCAGACGATAAAATCATCGGTCCGGCCGCCGAAGTAGCCCGCCAGACAGCCGAGGATCACGCCGATCGGGATAGCAATGCAGGCGGTGATGACGCCCACCTGAAAGGCGATCCGCGCGCCCTGCACCGTGCGCTGAAAAACGTCGCGCCCCAGGTTGTCGGTGCCCAGAGGATGCCGGGCAAGATTTTTAAGAACGCGGACGGCGGCGCGCGGGGATTCCCGCGCGCCGGAATCCCGGGCGGCCGCAAACGGATGACGGAAAATACTTGGCGGAAGGTACACCTGGGAGAGATTCGTCTGTTGATAGGGGGGGGTGACGTCGCGCAGCTTGTAATACCAGTAGGCGCCCTCGCCGTAGAGCGCCAGGATAAAATAAAAGCCGATGATCCACAACGCGGCAACCGCGAGGCGGTTGCCTCTCACCTGCCGCCACGCCTCGCGCCAGAGCGAATGGCTATGTGTTACTTCTGTTTCCATTTTATTTTTTACCGCAGAGACGCCTAGTTCGCAGAGATTGTTTTTTCTTTCTCCGCGTCCTGCGAAGCGGGCGGCAAACAATTATCCCAAGGCGGCAGTGCCGCCATCCAAAACTTTCCCGGCTGGCGATCCGCCGGTCTTATTTAAACTTCTACGCAAAAGGGTATCATGTTTAAATGGAACGGTCTAATCTGACCCGCGGATCAACCAGGGCGTAACAGATATCCGTCAGCAGGTTGGCCGCCACGTAAAGCAAAGCGCCGATAAAGACAATGGCGCGCACGACGTCCACGTCGGAATAATTTATTGCGTTGATCCCCATGTTGCCCAGGCCGGGGATGCCGAAAAAACTTTCCAGGAGAAGACTGCCGGTATATAGGAACGGGATGGCGATAATCACGTTTGTCAGGATCGGAATCATGGCGTTTTTAAGAACATGCCGGAAAAGGACCCCGCCCCGCCCGACTCCCTTGGCCAGGGCGGTGCGGACGTAATCGCGGTACATTTCGTCCAGCATGATTGTCCGGTAAAAACGGAGATTATCCCCCAGCCCGCTGATCACGCCGACCAGGACCGGCAACAAGAGATAACGCCAGGATTCAAAACCCCAGATCGGAAACCAGCCGAGACGGTAGGCGAAGCAATACTGGCCGGCGATGATCCAGACCAGGTAATTGACGCTCATGAGCGCCACGGCCGCCACAACGAACATCCGGTCAAGCCAGGTATCGCGGAAAAAGGCGCAGACCAGCGAGATGCTTACCGCCGCAATCAGCCCGATCGCAAAAACGGGGACGGTTAAAAAAAGCGAAGGAAGAATCCCGTCCTTCAGCATCCGGGACACGCGCTGGTTGGAATAATTTGACCGGCCAAACTCAAATTTCGCCAGCTGGCCGAGATAAAAAACAAACTGGGAATCAAAAAAGTTTTTCGTCCGGCGCCGGAGTTGCAGCGAGCTGATTTTCAGAGGCGCCGCGCCGGTCTGCAGGAAAAATTTAAGACCGGACGTGTTTTCTTCGGTTGAAAAATCTATTTCCGCCTTTTGCCGGCCGGGGCCGGAGTTCAGCGCCCGGGTATTGCGGAGGCGCATATCCCCGCCGGCGGAATTATCCATGCGCAAAGAAGCCGCGCCCTCCGCCAGATCATAACTGATCACCCAGCGATATCCGGTCTCCGGTTTCAGATTGAATTCCAACGGCACCGGGAACCTGCTGTCGGGCGGAAAAAGAACATAACCGGCGCGGTTTTTTTTTCCGGGCACCCAGACAACGGATTCATGTTCCCGCCAGGAAGACGCGTTTCGCGTAAAAGCATTGTCGCTGAAGGCGCGGGTTTTCGTCCAGTTGCCGAAAAACAGCGGCTTGTTGAAGCCGCGCTGTTCGTCAAACTCCTCCAGCGCCCCGGGCGAGACGTTTTTGCCGAGGGTCATCATGGCCGGACTGCCGCCGACAATGTTAAAAAGAATAAACGTGATGACGATCACGCCGAACATGGTCGGCACCATCTGCCATATGCGTCTTAAAATATATCGCCCCATAATTTTTGTCCGGGAAGGAAGGCATGTTAAACCGTTCCGTTTACCCCCTGGCTACGCGCAGCGCGCGGCTGGCCTGCGGCTGGGCAGGCATATGTCAGCCTGCGCAGCCAGCAGGCTTACTACGGCGGAGCAGGCCGGTTTTGCGGAGAAGTCGCTGCATCAACAACGGACCGCCGGCCGTTTATTCGCCTTCGCCAGCCTGCCAGATCCCTGCATTAGGCAATTCGCGCTTTTATTGCACGCCGCGGTCAACCATGCTGTGGACGATTTTTTCAAGCGCGAGGCAGTAGGCCGCCTGCCGCATGGTCATTTTTTTCCGGGCGGAAAATTCTTTTGTCCGGGCATAGGCCTTGCGCA
>JAQUQV010000123.1 GCA_028715905.1 Kiritimatiellia bacterium | reverse complement strand
CCGACACGGTCGGCTTCATCCGCCATCTGCCGCCCGGCCTGGTGGCTTCATTTCGTTCAACGCTTGAAGAAATACGCGAGTCGGATATGCTTCTGGTTGTGGCGGATGCCGCCCATGGCCATGTCCGCGAACAAATCAGCGTGGTTTATAAAACCCTGGAGGAAATGGGGGCGGGGCGGATTCCGCGGCTGCTGTTGATGAACAAAACCGACCGCATCAAGGATCAGGACGAATTGGCCCGCGCGTTTCCGGGGGCGCTTTTTATTTCGGCGCGGAGCAAGGACGGGCTGGCGGAGCTGAAAAAAACCATGGCTGGCATGATTCCCGCCGCGGGTTAAAGCCCTAATTCGGATTTGGTCTCGGCGAACATGCGTATGGCAAAATCCAGGTCGGCGATGGTGTGCGCCGCTGAAAGCTGCACGCGGATTCTGGCCGCGCCCTGCGGAACGACCGGATAAAAGAAGCCGATCACATAAACCCCTTTTTCAAGAAGTCGGGCCGCCGTTTTCTGGGCTTTTTCGGCGTCCCCGATCATGATCGGCACGATCGGGTGTTCGCCGGGCTTGATATTAAATCCCAGCGTCGTCATACCCGCGCGGAAATGTCGGGTGTTTTGCATCAGGCGGTCGCGCAGGTCGTTTGAGGCGGAAATAAGTTCAAGGGCCTTGATTGAGGCCGCGGCCACCATGGGCGCGAGCGTGTTTGAGAAGAGATAGGGCCGCGAACGCTGGCGCAGGAAATCAATGATTTCTTTTCGGCCGCTGGTGTAACCGCCGCTGGCTCCGCCGAGGGCCTTGCCCAGAGTGCCGGTGATGATGTCAACCCGGTCCATCACGCCGCGGTATTCGTGCGTGCCGCGGCCTTTTTCCCCGATAACACCGACGGCGTGGGAATCGTCAATAATGACGAGGGCGCCGTGTTTTTCGGCCAGGCCGCAGATTTCATCCAGCCTGGCGATGGCGCCATCCATGGAAAATACGCCGTCGGTGGCGATTAAACGGAAGCGGGCCTTATCCGCTTCCTTGAGCCGGGCTTCCAGCGCGTTCATATCTGAGGTCTTATAACGGAAACGCTGCGCCTTGCAGAGGCGGATGCCGTCAATGATGCTGGCGTGGTTCAATTCATCGCTGATGACGGCGTCCTCCTCGGAAAGCAGGGTTTCAAAAAGTCCGCCGTTGGCGTCAAAGCAGGACGAATAAAGAAGGGTGTCCTCCGTGCCCAGGAAGCGGCTGATCTTCTCTTCCAGTTCTTTGTGGACCGCCTGGGTTCCGCAGATGAAACGCACGGAAGCAAGTCCGTATCCCCAGCGTTTCAGGCCTTCTTCCGCCGCGGCGATAATTGCGGGGTGGGAGGCCAGCCCGAGATAATTGTTGGCGCACAGGTTGAGCGCTTCGCGCCCGCCCCGCACTTTTATTTGGCGGCTTTGCGGCCCCGTGATGACCCGCTCGGACTTGAACAGTCCGTTTTGTTTTATCCGGTCAATCTGGCCGGCCAGGTGTTCTTGCATTTTTCCGTACATGGTTTTATCCCTGATTTGCGTCCTCACGCCGTCCAGTCCAGAACGATCTTGCCGGAATTGCCGGAGCGCATTATTTGAAACGCCTTTTCAAATTCGGTATAATGAAAACGATGGGTGATAACCGGCGCGACGTCCAGTCCGGTCTGGATCATGGAGGTCATTTTGTACCAGGTTTCGTACATTTCGCGGCCGTAGATGCCTTTGATGAAGAGCCCGTTGAAGATGACCGTGTTCCAGTCAATGGCCGTTTCCGGCGGCAGGATGCCCAGCAGGGCGATTTTTCCGCCGTGGCACATGTTGGCGAGCATATCGCGCAGGCCCGCGGGATTGCCCGACATTTCCAGGCCGACGTCAAACCCCTCTTTCATGCCCAGTGTTTTCTGCGCGTTTTTTAAATTTTCGGAGCGCACGTCCACGGCCAGAGTGGCCCCCATTTTCCGCGCGAGTTCAAGGCGGTAGGGATTGACGTCGGTAATGACCACGTAACGCGCCCCGGCGTGTTTGGCGATGGCCGCGGCCATGATGCCGATGGGGCCCGCCCCGGTTATGAGCACGTCCTCGCCGAGGACGTTAAAGGAAAGCGCCGTGTGCGCGGCATTGCCGAGGGGGTCAAAGATGGAGAGAATATCCAGCGGTATTTTCGGGTCGGCGTACCAGACGTTGGTTACCGGGATGCAAAGGTATTCCGCGTAGGCGCCGGTCCGGTTGACGCCCACGCCGCTCGTGTTCATGCAGAGATGGCGCCGGCCGGCCAGGCAGTTCCGGCAGCGGCCGCAGACAATATGCCCCTCCCCGCTGACAATATCGCCGGGGTGAAAATCCGTAACGTTGGATCCCGTCCGTTCCACGCGGCCGACAAATTCATGGCCGATGACCATGGGCGCGGGGATTGTTTTCTGCGACCAGGCGTCCCAGTTGTAAATGTGGACATCGGTTCCGCAGATGGCGGTCTTCATGATTTTTATGAGAACGTCATTGATGCCGGGTTCCGGGACGGGGACTTCCTCCAGCCAGAGCCCCGGCTCGGGCTTCTTTTTTACGATCGCCTTCATTGTTTTCATTTTTTTATTTCTCTTTTCTTTTTTTATTTAGCCGGAAAGATAGTAATCTCTTTCGTGCTTGAATAAAAGTTTTTTTTGGATTGGATCTCACGGCAGTTATCGGCCGGGGAGGATTTATGAAAACGCGCGTCATATATTTTGATCAGGCGTTATCCTACCATGACGCCCTAGCGCTTCAGGAGGAAATGTTGGCGGCGCGGATCAGAGACCTGGTTCCGGACACGGTGCTTTTTCTTGAGCATACTCCGGTTATTACCTGCGGGGTCCGCTCCAGGCCGGAGCAGATTCTGCTTTCGGAAAGGGCATTAAGGGCGAAAGGGATTGAAATTGCAAAATCATCGCGCGGCGGCGCGGTAACTTTTCACGGACCCGGCCAACTTGTCATGTATCCCATTATCAAGCTGGGGGCGGGGGGGGCGGCTGCGGCGGATGGGGCGGGGGGTGTGCGCGGTTATCTCGGCGCCCTTGAAGAGGTGGCCATCCGCACGGCTGAGCTTTTCGGAGTGCGGGCCTGGCGGCGCACGGGCATGACCGGCGCCTGGACGGAGGGGGGCAAACTGGCGGCCATCGGGGTAAGGGTCAGGCG
>JAQUQV010000122.1 GCA_028715905.1 Kiritimatiellia bacterium | reverse complement strand
TGCCCTGGAACAATAACGAAGCCGGCTATGCCAAATTTCAGGCCGAGCAGGCGGAATTTTTCCGCGAATTGGGCGACCGGTTCGGGATAGCCCTTAACCGACGCGTCCGGATTAAATTAAAAAGCATGGAGCGGGAATTTGAGGGCAGATTGGTCATGGCCCAACTGCTCCCGCCCGATTCATTGGACGATAAATTCTGCCTGCGCGTCGGTCCCATTGATTTTGATTATACCGATATTGAATATGCCGTTCTTGCGGAGGATTCACCGGATAAAAAGTGAAAAATCCATTTGTGATTTGCAATGAAATACAAGAACTTTGAGGATGTCCCGGTCTGGCAGGCGGGAATTGAACTGACGACGGAAGTCTTCCGGATCACGGAGGATAAAAACTTCCGTTTCAAAGGCGACTTGGCGAATCAAATCCAGCGCGCCGCGCTTTCAATCCCTAATAATATTGCCGAGGGCTTTGAACGCGGCACGACGCCGGAATTGATCATGTTCCTGTATTACGCCAAAGGCTCCGCCGGTGAGGTGCGCTCCATCTGCCACGTCCTGGAACGTCTCCCGTTCCTGGCTCATCTTAAATCTGAAATTTTAAATTTGAAATCATTGGCCGCCTCCATATCCCGCCAGACGGCGGGCTGGGCCGCCTCCTTGCAGGAAAGCGATATCAAAGGGCAACGCTACCTGACCGACCAGAGCCGGACGAGCTATAATCAGAAACAGCGCGCCGCCGCCTTTCTGGAACAACTTAAACGCGAACAGGAAAAACGATTAAATGATTTGAAACAGAACAGGGCCTGATGCGATGTATTCCGAAGATAATTTATTGCCGCTTTCCGCGCTCCAGCATCTGCTGTTCTGCGAACGGCAATGCGCGTTGATTCATATTGAACAGCAGTGGGATGAAAATGTGCTCACCGTTGAGGGCAAAGGCATGCACAAGCGCAGTGATCAGTCGCAGACGGAGTCGCGCGGAAATATCCGCCTGGCACGCGGCGTCTGGCTGAAATGTCTGCGGCTGGGCCTGACCGGCCGCGCCGATCTGGTTGAGTTTCACCGGATTGATTCGCCCGGAGAAGGCGTCGCTTTGGCAAATATTTCCGGGCGCTGGCGGCCTTTTCCGGTGGAAGACAAACACGGCCGGCCGAAAAAAGATTTGATGGATAAAGTTCAGCTTTGCGGCCAGGCATTATGTCTGGAAGAGATGTTGAACGTGCGCATAGCTTCCGGCGCGTTGTTCTACGGCAAAACGCGCCACCGGCTGGATGTGGTTTTTGACGACGATTTGCGGAGCCAGACAGAAAAAGCCGCGCGCCGTCTGCGCCAATTGCTTGCCAGCGGAGCCACGCCCCCGGCAGTGTATGAAAAAAAATGCGATTCATGTTCGCTTTATGAGCAATGCCGGCCAAAACTTCTGCAACAAAATAATGCGTCTGTCTGGCTGACGCGCATGATCAGGGAAGCCGTGGTATGAAAAAACTGCTCAATACGCTTTATGTTACCACCCAGGGCGCCTATTTATGCCACGAGGGCGAGTCGGTGCTGGTGAACGTGGAAAAAGAAACCCGCCTGCGCCTGCCAATTCACGCTTTGAGCGGAATTGTCTGCTTCGGCCAGGTGGCATGCAGTCAGCCGTTGATGGGGTTGTGCGGCGAAAGGGGCGTGGCCTTGACTTATCTCAGCGAGCGCGGACAGTTCCTTGCCCGGGTTCATGGGCCGGTGTCCGGTAATGTTCTCCTGCGGCGCGAGCAGTATCGCCGCGCGGAAAATCCCGGTCATGCCGTGCAAATCGCCAGAAACATGGTGATCGGAAAAATGATGAATTGCCGGACCGTTCTCCAGCGGGTTTTGCGCGACCACGGCGAAAAACAGGATAAGGAAACTCTGGAACCGGTTGTGCGCCGGCTCGGCCGCCTGACCAATGAAGCCGAACGCGAGGAAAATATGGAAATATTGCGCGGGCTTGAAGGAAATGCCGCCAATGAATATTTTTCAGTGTTCAACAACATGATAACCGCTCAAAAGGATTATTTCAGTTTCCAATGTCGTTCCCGGCGCCCTCCTCTGGATGCAGTCAATGCGTTGTTGTCGTTTGTTTACACCCTGTTGGTTCACGATGCGGTTTCGGCGTTGGAAGGCGTGGGGCTGGATCCGCAGATGGGCTTCCTGCATGCTTTGCGGCCGGGACGGCCGTCGCTTGCCCTGGATTTGATGGAAGAATTCCGGTCTTGCCTGGCGGATCGTCTGGTGCTTTCCCTGATTAACCTGCGCCAGATTGACGCAAAAGGATTTCAAAAAACGGAATCAGGCGCCGTGCTGATGAATGACGAAACACGCAAAACGGTTCTGGTGTCCTATCAGAAACGCAAGCAGGAAGATATTCTGCATCCGTTTCTGGAGGAAACCGTTCCCTTCGGCCTTCTTCTTCACATTCAGGCGTTATTGCTGGCCCGGCATCTGCGCGGCGACATGGACGCTTATCCGCCGTTTATATGGCGATGAGCCCCGTTAGAGGCCTGCCTGGATAAAAGTGATGCTTATGCGCGTGAGCAATATTTGAAGACGGGAATGGGTAAGAGATTTTTAAAAAATAGACTAAAACGCTTCCTGTTTCTAACGGGGTGAGATTAATGATGGTATTGGTCAGTTATGACGTCAGCACAATAGACCGGCGCGGCCGGAACCGTCTGCGCAAGGCCGCAAAAGCCTGCCTGGATTATGGCCAGAGAGTCCAGAATTCGGTTTTTGAATGTAACGTTGATCCGACCCAGTGGGCCATTCTTAAGCAAAGATTGGAAGAATTATATAACCCTGAACAGGACAGCTTGCGGTTTTATTATCTTGGATCAAATTGGCGGCGGCGAGTGGAACATCTTGGAACAAAAAAAACGCCTGACCTTGAAAAGCCGCTTGTGGTGTAAGCTCCGCGAACATGGGGTGAACATGTTTTGCCTGATATGTTCGCGGAAGTTGCAAGTTGTTTGAATTGAACAAAATAAGTTTGTGAATAATTTTTTGTTCTTTGAAAATTTAATAACAACTGGATATTCGCGGAATATCCTTGTTGGATCGTTGATAGTCAATGCTTTGTTATTCCGAGGTCGCGCCCCGTGCGGGCGCGTGGATTGAAACACGGCCCAGCCACTTCAACCAACGCAATGGAACGTCGCGCCCCGTGCGGGCGCGTGGATTGAAACTATATCTGTTACGGAGAGATCATGTTGTATC
>JAQUQV010000121.1 GCA_028715905.1 Kiritimatiellia bacterium | reverse complement strand
CTTTTATATTGACTGTTTCAATCGTTTATAATATTTTAATGCTTGAAAGGCAAGAATTATTTTTTTTATTTTGCGGGGGGGGCGCGGCAATGAAAATAGATTTCAGGGGAAAATCTTTCCTGGTCATTGGCGGCGCGCGCGGCATCGGCGCGGAGGTCTGCCGCCGGATTGCGCTCTGCGGCGGCAATGCGGCCTGGACCCACCTTGATAATGAGGCCGACCGCGGCGGAACGGCCGAATTGCAAACCGAATTAAAAGGACTGGGCGTTGACTGCGCGGCAAGCGCGCTGGACTGCGTTGACAGCGCCGGTACTGCGCAATTCTGCCGGGAGCTTGTTGCAAAATGGAAAAGCATTTCCGGCCTGGTTTTTTGCGCCGGTTACACCAGCCCGAAGCCTTTCCTTGAAATTTCCCCCGCTGAATGGCGGAAATTGGTGGAAATAAACCTCAACGGAGCTTTTTATGCCGCGCAGGCGGTTATTCCCCATTTCAAAGAGAAAAAGAACGGCGCCATCGTGTTGATCGGGTCCGCGGCCGTGGCAACCGGGGGCGGCGGGCGGGCGGACTACGTTTCCGCCAAGGCCGGTTTGGAAGGCTTGAACCGGTCAATTACAAAGGATTTTGCCCCCTTTGGCATAAGATGCAACCTCGTCCATCCCTCGCTGATTGAGACCGATTTGCTGCGGCAGCGGCATCCCGATCCGGAAAAACGCAGGCAACTCGCCGCGGAAGTGCCTTTGCGGCGGCTGGGACGGCCCGAAGATATTGCGTATGCGGCTGTTTTCCTGCTTTCCGATTACGCGGGTTACATTACCGGCCAGGCGCTTTACGTGGATGGCGGCCGAACTTTCTGCAAATGAAGAGAATAAAACAAATGAATTCACGGGAACGCGTCCGCGCGGTATTGCGGAGACAAATTCCCGACGCCGCGCCGCGCGCCCTCTATGACGTGGCAATTGACCGTTACAATGACACCACCTTGAAATTATTCCTGGAAAAATGCGGGAAACATCCGCGCGACTGTTTTCGCCAGGACTTGCGCGGGATTGCCCTGGGCTGGGACGAGGAAACGAAAGCCCGCCAGAAAAAACAAGCGCCGGCCATTCGTGAAATTCAAAATGCCGGCCAGGTCAAGGAGGCCATGGCGCTCTGGCGCCCCGCGCCGCCGGATGTTAACGATCTGCGCCGGAAAATCAACGCCCTGCATGCCGCCGGATATCCGGCGGTCGCGCTCGGCGCCGTGTCGGATTTTGAAACGCCCTTCGCGCTGCGGGGCCGCGAACAATTTTTTTGCGACCTTGGCTATCAGGAGGAATGGCTGTCCGTGTTTCTGGACGAAATTACCGCGGCGGCTGTGGAACAGGCCCGCTGCGCGGCGGCGGCCGGGGCGGATATTTTCGGCATTGGCGATGACCTGGGTTCGCAGCGGGGGCTGCTCATTTCTCCGGACGACTGGCGCGCGCTCTTCAAGCCGCGTTTGAAGCGCATCGTTGACGCCGTGAAAAACACCAGTCCGGAAACGGATTTTTTCCTGCATACGGACGGCCAGGTCGGCGAGATCATACCTGACTTTATTGAAATCGGCGTTGATATTTTAAACCCCATCCAGCCGGAAGTCATTGACCCGGCGAAAGTCAAATCCTTATACGGCGCGGAGCTGATTTTCTTCGGCGCGATCAGCGTTCAAAAGACTTTGCCCTTTGGAACCCCTGAAGAAGTGGCGGCGGAAGTAAAACTGCGGATGGAGACCGTCGGCGCAAACGGCGGTTATCTGATGACGCCCTCGCATCTCCTGAATGCCGATATTCCCTGGGAGAATATTGCCGCCTTTTTTGAGGCGGCGGAACGTT
Organism: Kiritimatiellia bacterium; assembly: GCA_028715905.1. Taxonomy (NCBI): domain Bacteria; kingdom Pseudomonadati; phylum Kiritimatiellota; class Kiritimatiellia; species Kiritimatiellia bacterium. The sequence goes on along the minus strand of JAQUQV010000121.1, from coordinate 1,406 downwards.
ACGGCAATTATGGGTAACCATGCTTCACGTTGCGATTGATCTTGGCGCCAGCAACGGACGGGTGTTGCTGGGAAGCTGGACCGGGCGACCCCTTCGGGTGAATCACTCCGGCCTGGAGGTTGCCGAGGCGCATCGTTTTGCCAATGCGCCTGTGTTTGAGCGCGGCCATTGGCGCTGGGATTGGCCGTATCTGCGCTCTGAATTTCGCCTGGGACTGCGCAAAGCGGCGGAGATGGCCGGCCAGGAGCGCATCGTCTCCGTCGGCTGCTGCAGTTGGGCGCAGGATTTTGCCATGCTGGACGCCGCCGGCGCAATGCTGGAAAATCCGGTTTGTTACCGCGATGAGTTTACGCGCGGTTTGCCGCAGGCGTTTGCCGGCGTCATTTCCCCGGAGAACCTTGTAAAACGCGTCGGCTGCTGCATCTCGCCCATCACCGCCTTGTGCAAATTGAAGGCCATGCGCGACCGCTATCCGGAACTGCTGCGGAAAACAAAAACCATTCTGCATATGGCCGACATGGTCCATTTTGACTTGTGCGGCCGGGCGGCGACCGATTGGAGCCTTGCCGCGGCCGGCCAGATGTTCAATATCGCAAGGCAAGAATGGGATTTGGATTTGCTTGAGCGTCTGGGTATTCCGTCCGGCATCTTGCCGCCGGTAACGGAAAAACCTTCCGTGATCGGAAAAATCTCGCCGGAGAGAAGTCCGCATCCTGCGCTGAACAATGTAAAAATCGTTTCAACGATCCATCACGATACCGCCTGCGCCACGGCCGTGCTGCGGCCCATCGCGGCCGGGACTTTTTTTATCAGCCTGGGTTCCTATGCCATGCCGGGATGCGTCTTGCGCGGGGAAAAATGGCCGAAAAACGCCGATCCCGGGAAACACGCTTTAATCGGAATCGCCGACCGGCGCCGGGCGCTCTTTGCGGGGTGCGCGGGAATGTGGATCATCCAGGAATGCCGCCGGCTATGGCAACAGGAAGGCAGGCAGGTTGATTATGAACACCTCGCGCGGCTTGCCGGCGAATCGGGTTGTCACGGCGTCATTGATTTGAACGCGCCGCGTTTTTCCAAACCAGAGAATATGGTTGCCGAAATAAAAAAAGCCTGCCGCGAAGGGGGGGGGGATGAGCCCGTGGAAGTCGCGGATATTTCAAAAATTGTTTTTGACAGCCTGGCGGAAGGCTTTGTGCGCGGCATTCGCGGCCTTGAAAAGGCCGGACAAATGCCGTGCAAAAAACTTTTTCTGATCGGCGGCGGAAGCAGGAACCGCTATCTTGTCCGGCAAATAGGGGAACGGCTTGGCCGCGAGGTCGTTGCCGGGCCGGCGGAAGCGGCGGCGGCCGGCAGCCTGATGTTGCAACGCGAGGTTTTAAATTCACAATGAATTGTTATGCTTGAAA
>JAQUQV010000120.1 GCA_028715905.1 Kiritimatiellia bacterium | reverse complement strand
GGTGGTTATATCCGCAAGCTCGTTGGTGATCAGGCGTTGGCGCAATTTATTCATGGCCATGTGCAGTTCGGCAATCAAGTCGTCCGCGTTTTTTGTCGCCAGATCCATCATGAGCATGCGCGCCGCATGTTCGGCCACTTCCGCTTCCATCAAAATATTCCGCACTTCGCCGGCAACATAAGCGTGGACGACCTCGTCCAGCATAACCGGGCCGGGCGGTTCCAGGATGATATCGCGGGCAACGGGGATAGCTTGCTTCATCCGGGAAACATCCAGCGGGAAAAGCGCGGCGCGCGCCGGATAATGCTGAAGGCCGGAAGGGGTTTCGTTGTAAAAAAACTCTATCCGGTCAAACTCGCCCCGGCGGTAAAAATCGCAGCATCGGCGGCCCAGCTGAACGGCGTTGATACCCGCGAAGTCAACCTCTTCCCGGACGCGGCAAACGGCATCGGGGCGGGCGTTCCGCTGCGCCCTGAAAAAATCCCGTGCTTTGCGTCCGATTAAAAAAAAGTGAACAACCGGTCTTTTTGCCGCGCCGGTCCCCGCTTCAAAATCACCGGCCGCCCGCAAGGCCTGGCGGAAAACATTGGCATTCATGCTCCCGCAAAGGCCGCGATCGGAGGCCACGACAACGAACAGAATGTTTCCGGCCGGCCGCGGCGAAAAAAAGGGATGCTCGTCCCGGGCGGGGGCCGTCCCGGCAAATAACGCGGCGGCGAGCGAGCGCATTCTTTCGGCGTAAGGCCGGGCGTTGGCCAGCGCCGCCTGCGCATGGCGCAGTTTCACAGCCGCGACCATTTTCATGGCGCGGGTGATCTGCCGGGTTTTACGCACCCCGCGCAGGCGGATTTTGACTTCGCGTGGATTCATAACTGAACGACAACCGGCGGCGGAGCAAGCCCGTGAATTTCAATCCGCCCTTCAGCAGACCGCGTTTTTCGGCGAACTGTTTTTATACCTGCCGATCTCGTCGCGCAACCGGTTTTCCAAACTTTCATTCAAATCGCCCTTTTCCCGGATATCGCGGAGAAGATCGCTGGCGTTTTCGTCAAGGTAGCGGAAGAGCCCCGCTTCAAAATCTTTCACCGCGGCAACCGGCAAATCGTCCAGAAACCCGTTAACCCCGGCGAAAATAACGGCGACCTGCTTTTCCACAGGCAGGGGTTTATACTGATCCTGCTTCAAAACTTCCGTGAGGCGCTCGCCGCGGTTCAACTGCCCGCGGGTCGCCTTGTCAAGGTCGGCGGCAAACTGCGAAAACGCCTTCAGCTCGCGGTACTGCGCCTGGTTCAGCCGGAGTTGTCCGGCCACTTTTTTCATGGCCTTGATCTGGGCCTTGCCGCCCACGCGGGAAACGGAAAGCCCGGCATTGATGGCCGGGCGATTGCCGGCGTAAAAGAGGTCTGTTTCCAGGTAAATCTGCCCGTCGGTGATGGAAATGACGTTCGTTGGAATATAGGCCGATATGTCGCCGGCCTGCGTCTCAATGATGGGCAGGGCCGTGATACTGCCGCCGCCCTTTTCATCGCTGTATTTCGCGGCACGCTCCAGCAGACGCGAGTGCAGATAAAACACATCGCCCGGATAGGCTTCCCGTCCCGGCGGCCGCCGCAACAAAAGCGACATCTGGCGGTAGGCAACGGCATGTTTTGACAAATCGTCGTAGACAATCAGCACGTGGCCGCCGTTTTCGCTGAACTCTTCCGCCATGGCGCAGCCGCTGTAAGGCGCGATATACTGCAGGGGCGCCGGCTCGGAAGCGGAAGCGTTGACCAGGATGGTTTTTTCCATGACCTTGTTGTCCTCAAACGCCTTGATGACCTGCGCCACGGTTGAATTTTTCTGGCCGATCGCCACATAAATGCAGACCACATCCGTGTCCTTCTGGTTGATGATGGCGTCCACCGCCACGGCCGTTTTGCCGGTCTGGCGGTCGCCGATGATAAGCTCGCGCTGGCCGCGGCCGATCGGGACCATTGAATCCACGGCCTTCAGTCCGGTTTGCAGCGGCTGGTAAACCGGCCGGCGCTCCGTAACCGTCGGCGCGCGGCGTTCTATCGGGCGCGTTTTACTGGTCGGCACCACGCCCTTGCCATCCACCGGCTGACCCAGGGCATTCACCACCCGGCCGAGCAATGCCTTCCCGACGGGGACCTCAATAATGCGGCCGGTGCAACGGACCTCGTCGCCCTCCTCAATTCGGGTGTCGTCGCCGAGCACAATGCAACCGACGTTATCGCGTTCCAAGTTCATGGCCAGGCCGTAAACGGAGTGCGGGAAGGAGATCAGCTCGCTGGCCATCACGCGCGAGAGGCCGTAGACCCGGGCGATACCGTCGCCGACCTGCAGAACGGTGCCGACATCGGTTTCATGCGCCTGCGCGCGGTAATTCTCCAGTTGCGTCTTTAAAATCGCGGTAACTTCTTCGGGACGTATTTTAATCTGGTCACTCATAGGAATTTTTAAGGTTTATCCGACATTTCATGAAGCCTGCAGGGTAGCGCGAATCTGGGCCAGGCGGCCCTGGCCGCTGCCATCATAAACCCGGTCGCCGACGCGGACCTGGATGCCGCTCAAGAGCGCCGGGTCGGTTTTCACTTCCAACAGCACGCTCTGCCTGAGCCATTTTTCAAGGCGCGCGAGCAGATACGCGCGGTCCCCGTTGTCAACCGGCAGGGCGCTGACGATGTCCACCCGCGTGCGGCCGCGCATTTCGTCAATCAGCGATTCCAGCGCGCCGCTGACGCCGGGAAGCAGATTGAACCTTTGTTTTTCAAGCAGGAGGCCCAGGAAATCCCCGGTCAATTCCGCGATTTTGCCGGCAAAAATCTCTTTGATTATTTTTTGCTTCGCCGGCAGCGGGACAACCGGCGAATTGAGGCAGGCGCGCAATTCGCCGCTCGCGGCGCAGGTTTGCACAACCAGGTGCAAATCGGAAGCGGTTTTTTCCACGTCCTCCCCCTTGGTTACTGAATTGAGGAGCGCCCGCGCGTATCTTCTGGCTAATCCGGCGTCCAGCATTTTAATTCTTAGCCTCCACCTGCGTGAAAAGTTGATCAACGAGACGGCGCTGCAAATCCCTGTTGATTGTGCCGCCAATGGCCTTTTCGGCGACCAGCAGAGAAATCTCCATCACCTGCTGGCGCAGGTCCTTGACCGCCTTCTGTTTTTCAAGCTCAATATGCTCCTGGGCCCGCGCCAGGATGATGCGGCTCTGCTCCATGGCGCCGTTCACGATTTCATCATGAACGGCCTGCGCCTCCTTGACCGCCTTGTTCATCATGTTCTGGGTTTCCTCCGCCAAGCGGGCCATTTGCGCGTCATAATCCGCCTTG
>JAQUQV010000119.1 GCA_028715905.1 Kiritimatiellia bacterium | reverse complement strand
TCTGCCCAACGTAAATCGCGGACCGGGGACACCCTCAATAAAGAACTAGCGCCCCTGGCGCGATCTCGCCCGCCGGCCTATTTATGACCTGAATATTGCACGAAATTCGTGCAATATTCAGGTCATAGTTCACTCCGCCCAGCTGAATTCCCAGGGCCCCGGCGAAAGCCGCCTCGCTTAAACCCGCATTGGGGCTGGGGCGCCCGTCCCGCAGTAAAATCCTCATGCTCTCGCGCACATTGCCGCCGTTAATCGGTAAGATCAAACCGGAATGTTAAAACGGTTCTGGTGTTTTCGGCCGGCGCCTCTCCCCGGGCGGTAACGAAATGCGCCTTTTTCACCGAGGAAAGCGCCGCATCGTCCAGAGCCGGAAATCCGCTTGACGTTATCACCGCGCAGTTCAACACGCCGCCCTCGCTGTCAACCTGGACTTCAACCTTCACGATCCCCTCTTCGCCGCGCAGCCGCGCGCCGAGCGGATAATAGGGGCGGATTCCGGAATCGGCGGGTAATCCTCCGGCAATGCCCTTGAGGCGGGTATCGCCATTCAGGAACAAGGCCGGTTTTTCACCTTCAAACCGGCGGCGCGGCTCCTTTACATTGCTTGGCGGCGCGGCGGCCGGCTGTTTCTCGGCCGGCGTTTTGCGCGGCTTTTCAATGGTAAGATTGCGGGGTTCATCTTCCTCCTGCTCTTCAATCTCCGGCGCGGCTTTTTCCGGGACGATGAGGGGGGGTGCGCGGGGCGGCTCGCGCAAAGCCGGCGCGGTGTCCGGCGCGGCCGCGCCCGGCCGGTAAACGGAAAGCGAAGTCAGGGTAAGCGCCGAGTCACCGGCGCAGAACAGCGGAACAAGTTTTTGCGCGGGCAAGGCAAAACAACAGGCCAAGGCCATCCCGTGTAAAAAAACGGAAAACAAGATGTTTTTAGTTATCCCGGTCTTCATTGATTAAAAATCAAAAAAGCCTTACCAGGAATCCCGCGATTGTCAATGTTTTTCCGGATTGTGTTCCGGATTCCGGATTGACGGATTTTTCCGCCAGGGCTGATTTATTTTAGCGTTAACTTTCTTGATTTTCTTGGAGTTACAAAAGAAAAGGCTTTTTGATGCCTGAATATTGCACGAAATTCGCCCAATATTCGGGTGATAATTTTTTGCGCGCATTGCATCAAAAAATACGGTGGTGGCAGCCAGTCGCTTGGCCGGCGCATAATCCAATGCGCCGCGAAGCTGTTGGCCGCCTGCCGGCGGCAAAATCCGGCCGAGAAAATAACCGGATAAATAATTTGACTTTTCAAATATTCCTTGTTATTTTACTTATTAAATAATCAGAAATAAACTGTGAAAATTGATCTCCAGGTGCAGGCGGCGGATCCGGTTCATGTGCAGATTGAGCGCGTTTTGCGGCGGAGAATTCAGAAGGGCGAGCTGGCGCCGCGCCAGCGTTTGCCCTCCACCGATGAACTTGTCAGCCGGTGGCGCGTCAGCCGCGACGCCGTCCAACGGGCCTTGAGCGCCCTGGCCAGGGACGGCTGGATAGAGCGCAAGCCCATGCGCGGCACCTTTGTAAGGGCCGGGACGCAGACTTCGTACATCGGCGTTATTTTCAATCCGCGCCTGACCGAGGAGAACGCCCATTTCCAGCGCGCCGTTCTTCGCGCCATTTCCGTTGAATTTGAAAACTTGAAGGATTGCGCCTGGACATGCCGGGCATACGATGGGTTCAGGGAATTGAGGTCCGGTTTGTCCGTCCGGCAGTCATCCGCATGCCGGCCGCTGATCAACGACTTGAAAAATTATCCATTTGCCGGTTTTATCCAGATGCTGGGCCGGGGCGTCGGACGAAAGATCTCCGGTATCCTGAAAAATCTGCCCGCGGCGTGTTCCGGTTCGCCGCTGGCCCCCCTGGCCGACGTGGCGCTTGACTATGAGGGGTTTGGCCGGGGAAGCGTGGAATATCTGGCCGGCCGCGGATTGAAAAAAATCGCCTATTTTCGGGTCGGCAAGGATGATGTGAACGACGCCTTGGACGTGAAGGGCGTGGAATCAGCGGCCCGCCGGTTGGAAATACCGAAGGTTGCGGTCCGCCAAATGCAATATGACGACCGCGAAACGTGCCTGCAGAAACCGGCCTATGAAAACATGCTGGAGCTGATGCGGGAATGGGGCCGGCGGAAAGAATGGCCGGAAGGATTGATAGTCTCGGATGATATTGCTATGTATGGGGTGGCCATGGCTCTGGCGCAGAGGGGGGAAAGCGCAATTCGCCGTCTGACGGTGGTTGCGATGGCCAATAAAGGCATCAACCTCTGGTACGGCCTTCCGATTGTCCGCAACGAATTTGCGCCCGATGAAGTGGCGCGCGGGCTGATCCGCATCCTCAGCTTGCGCATTCATAGAAAACCGTTGCCGGAATTGCCGGTTAAAATTCCGTGCAAGTTGCCCTGAAAATTGCAGGGCGATATGAATAAAAGGCCGGGGACAAAACGGACGCCGTCACGGCGCCAATATTGGAGTAGTGAATAAACTGAAGGATTATTATGCGAAATAAAGACTGGGTTTTCAATATAAGCCTTGGGAATTATATCAAACTTGGAAGCTATCCCGAGCCGGGGTGCGGAAACCCCGACATGAAAACCATTTTAGAGGAAATAAAAAACGACGGATTCGGAATTGAGTTATGGATGAACTGGAATCCGGACAAAAACGTATTTGACCGGCCCAACTGGCCCAATATAAGAAAATGGCGCGAGGGATGCAAAAGTCTGACCATTCACAGCGAATGCCAGGAGAAGGATTTTGAGGCCATAAAAAAAGAAATAGAATTGGCCGCTTATCTTAAGGCGCGGGCATTGATCGTTCATGTCTTGAATTTCGGGGTGGTGGAGGCCGAGGAAAAACTTGACATTGATGAAAAATATTTTGGCGAGGTTCTGAAGCTTGCCGAAAAAAACAATGTGATCCTGGCCCTGGAAAACGGCCGGTTTGATTCGCTCAAAAACTTCCTGGCCATAGGCGGAAAATCCCCGAATTTGAAGATAATCCTGGATATTGGGCACATCAATATTCCGGGCAGTTCCCTGTTGCCCGCGGATTGCCCTGACCCGGCAAAAATATTTTTTGAGGAATTCAAGGATCGGCTGGTGCATTTTCATTTTCACGATAATTACGGCGAAACGGACGACCACATGGTTCCCGGGGACGGCCGCATCAACTGGAAAAGAGCGCTGAAGCAGCTTGATGAAATAAAGGCGCCGCATTACGCCAGTTTTGAAATCAGGACGGATTTTGCGAACGCGCGCCGGGCCTCCCTGCGCGCGAGGGATTATTTGAACAGATTGGCGGAAGGCAGACGCGGGTGACCGGGAAACGCGAAAACCACATGCCGCCGGCGGAGAAGCGGAAATCCGCAGAAACAATGGCCGGCATCAAGGCGGCATGGATTGATAAAATGCTCCACGAAAATCCGCTCAGACATATTTGCTGGAGATAAAAACAC
>JAQUQV010000118.1 GCA_028715905.1 Kiritimatiellia bacterium | reverse complement strand
GACGGAAATCCGCCTGGCGCCGATGCCGTCCCGCGATGATTTTGCCCGCTCTTTTACCATGGAAATTGAGTTGAAGGAAGAAAGGCACAAAGGCACAGAGTGACAAAGGCACAAAGAAAAAAATGAAGAAAATTCAGAAAAGTTCCTCTGTGCCTTCTTCAAATATTCCTAAAAACCCCTTTGTGCCTTTGTGCCTCTGTGCCTTCTTAAAAACATGAACTTGCTTAAAAAATATATCTGGCTGGCCGCCGGCCTGGGAACGGCTTTGATCCTGTTGGCCGCGTCCGGCGCCCGCCTTTTCTTTGTCTTGAAAAGCTATCAGAAGGAAAAACGGGAGTTGAACGACGATAAAGTGCGCATAGAACAATTATATCAGCGCCGAATTTTCCCTTCCGAGGCGAACATCGCCAGGGAAAAGGAAAAACAGGCCGACCTCGTGGATGCTTACAACGAACTTAACGACTGGCTCAGCGCCGGCCAGGTCCGTCCGGCGGAAATGGAAGCGGCCGAATTCATGCCTTTTCTTGAGAACACATTGCGGCGCATCAGGGACCAGCTCCAGTCCGGCCGCGTCGTGTTCCCCGAAAAATACACCTTCGGTTTTGAAAAATACGCGGGCGGACAATTGCCCCTGCCGAAAAATATCCCGCGTCTGGTTCAGCAGTTGAAAATGACGGAGGAAATTTGCCGGCTTTTGCCCGATTCCGCCGTGAGCGAATTGATTTCTTTCGCGCGCGACGAGTTTGAATCCGTCGCGGAAGGGGCCGCGCCGCCCGGCGCTCCGCCGCCGGAAACGTCCGCGGAGGATGATTTTATTTCCAGCCAGCATTTCAAAATAGAATTCCGCGCGCGCGAGGGATCGGCCTTTGATTTTATCAACCGTCTGGCGCGTTTGCCCATGTTCACCGTGATAACCCGCGTTGAAATAAACAATCCGCGCCGGGAAACAACCATGACCGGCGCCGCTCCTAAGTCCGGCGCCGAAAAATCCCCGGCCGCCGTGAAAGGCCAGACGGATGAAACCGCGCGCGACAAACGCATCGTTCTTGGCCGCGAAGATGTTGAAATCAAACTGGACTTTGAGGTTTATAATTTCGGCCCGCCGATTGATTTCAGGGAAGGCCGGAATTGAAGAGAGGCACAAAGGCAGACCTGTGCGCCTGATTTATTAACATGAAAAAAGATGAAATAATCAATCTGATCCGAGCCGGTTATGACAAGATTATTCTGATCGTTGTTCTGGCGGTTATCCTGGCGTCGCTTCTGACCCTCATTGTTTCCATCGGGCGGGAAAAAAAGGCTCTGGCCGAAAATCAATGGGAGCCGCCTCTTGTCCGCTCGTCCCGGCAGGATGGTCAATCTTCAACGGAGATTTGCGACGCGATTGAAGCCGTTAACGCTCCTTTCCAGTTGGAAGGAATAGCGCGCCTGATGGTCGCGGAATTGCGGGTAAATTGCGTTAAATGCGGCCGTCCCGTGCCAATCAACGCCGAAATATGCCCCTTCCGCGATTGCCGGTCTCCCCAGCCGAAAATCATTTCCCAGGCCGCCAGGGATTCGGACTTTGACGGCCTGCCCGATGAATGGGAAATCCGGCACAATTTCAACCCCAATCTTGACGACGCCCATCAGGACGCCGACGGCGACGGGTTTGCGAACAAGGAGGAATTTCAGGCGGGCACCAACCCGCGGGACCCCGCCTCGGCCCCGCCGCCGGTCTTGAAATTGCGCGTCGTGAAGGCCGGCCGCATTCCTCTGTCCCTTTCCTTCGGCGGCGCCCAGCGTTCGCAGGAAGGCACTATTTTCCTTGTCAAAAACAAGCGCACCCGCCGGGATTATTATGTCCGCCTCGGCGATACCGTTGACGGTTATAAGATAACGGGCTACGAGCCGAAAACAAGAAAGGTCAACAAGGGCACGTTTGAAATAGAGGAAGACGTCTCCATCTTGAAAGCGAGCAAGGACGGCCGGGCTTTTGCGTTGATCGTCGGCGACAAGGGCGGCCCCCAGGGCGAACAGGCCGCTTCGCTCATTTATTTGATTGACAATGTCAAAATGCTGGTTAAAAAAGACGACATTATTTCGCTTAAAAATAATAAGTATAAAGTTGTTGACATTGACGGCCAAAATGTTACCGTAAGCGATATGCAATCCGGCGAGGAATGGCCACTGGAAACATTTGAATCAGGAAGCAACCAGTGAGAAAAACGGCAATCTATTTTTCCGGCTTGATTATTCTGGTCTCGGGTATTTCCATCCTTCATGCTCAGGATGAAAATCCGCCCGCGGCGGAGCAGAAAAACGCCGACGCTTCCGCCGCGATCCCGGCTCAACCCGAGCCCGCCGCCGTGGAAACGGGCCGGGACGGAACGGAAATTACCCCCAAGCAATCCGCGGATAACGCCTCGGCGCCGGCCGCGGCGCAAACTTCTGCCGTGGAATCCACCGCGGAAAAAAGCGCTGCGGAAACATCGCCGGCGGCATTGGCCGCTGAACATCCGCAAGTTGCGACAAAATCTGAACAAACCGGAGAGGAAACGCCCCCCGCCGTTGTGCCGGCTAAGGGAAAGGAAACGCCGGTTGAGGAAAAGAGCGATTTTGAAATTGACCGTGGCGCTGCAGGGAAGAGCGAAAAAGAAACCGCCGGCCCGGTGAAAACGGATGAAAAACCGGCTGTAGCGGAGAAAACGCTTGGCGCCGAAGAGAAACAGGAGAGCAGGGGATGGTTTGGAAGACTGTTCGGATCAGGGAAGGAAAAAAAGCAGGAACCGGCGGCGATTTCCGCGGGGGCCGCGGTCGCGACGGGGACCAAAGACTTGACTCCCGAGGAGCTTCTTGCCGTTCAGGAAGAAGTGCGCCGTCAGGCGAAAGAGATTGAAGGCCTGAAAAAGCTTGACCAGGCCTATCAGGAGATGGGCCGGAACGAATTTGAAAACGCATTGGCGTCTTTTCAGGAAGCCCTGAATGCAATGCCAATGCGTCCGCATACGGTTGAAACCAGACAGAAGGCAATCCGCAGCGAGGCCGAGTGTGCCTACCGCCTTGCCTTGAAAAGTTATCTGGAGGGCGACCTTAAAAGCGCCCAGGAAAACATCAGCCGCGCGCTTGAATTTTATCCGGCCCACCGGCCGAGCGCGCGCCTGAGCGAGCGGATCAGGCAGGATGAGAAACATCGCGCGGAGATTGCCGCCCGGCCCGTGCCGGTTAAAAAGCTTCCTGAATATCAGGACAAGCGGAAAAAAATCGGTTCCGAATTGCAGCGCGGCAGGGAATATCTGGCTATCAAGGAATACGACAGCGCCGAAAACGAGTTTAAAGGCGTCCTTGCCGAAGAAAAGCTCAACCAGGAAGCCAACGCCAATCTCAAGAAAATCGCCGAAAAGCGTTATTTACTTGAGACAGATGAATTTCAGCGCATGAAGGCGGAGATGCTGGCCCAGATTCGCGATACCTGGACCCCGCCCGTCAAGAAAGTCATCACCGGCCCGCGCGGCGAAAGGGCCGACACCATCATTACCTCGCAGGCCC
>JAQUQV010000117.1 GCA_028715905.1 Kiritimatiellia bacterium | reverse complement strand
ACAAGGAAAAATTGAGATGAGAAAAAGAAGATACGTCAATTGAACTAAAAGCAGGAGGCAGAAAGAAAAAACAGGCGCCGGCGCCAGGACCGCCAGGTGACCAACAAGGTGGCAGCCGGCGCCCCGGGCGGAAAGAGCAGCTGCAGGGCCTGGGGAGAGCTGCCGGCCATACAGGGTACCACCGGCGCCGGTACCAGGTCCGCCAGGTGGCCAACCAGGGGAACGCCGGCGCCCCGGAAGGAGAGAGGAGCTGCAGGGCCTGGGGAGAGCTGCAGTACATCCAGGAGACGACCGGCGCCGGCACCAGGTCCGCCAGGTGGCCAACCAGGGGAACGCCGGCGCCCCGGAAGGAGAGAGGAGCTGCAGGGCCTGGGGAGAGCTGCCGGCCAACCAGGAGACCACCGGCGCCGGCACCAGGTCCGCCAGGTGGCCAACCAGGGGAACGCCGGCGCCCCGGAAGGAGAGAGGAGCTGCAGGGCCTGGGGAGAGCTGCCGGCCAACCAGGAGACCACCGGCGCCGGCGCCAGGACCGCCAGGTGACCAACCAGGGGAACGCCGGCGCCCCGGAAGGAGAGAGGAGCTGCAGGGCCTGGGGAGAGCTGCCGGCCAACCAGGGGACCGCAGGCGCCGGGCCTGGGGAGAGCTGCTGGCAATCCAGGAGACAGAAGGCGCCAGCACAAAGACCGCCAGGTAGAAAGCAGATGCAGGGCCTGGGGCGAGATGAAAGACAAACAGGATACAACCGGTGCAGGCGCACGGACAAACAGGTGAAAGAAGAAAGAGAAGCAGGGGCTTGACCACAAAAAAAACACGGCCGGCAAGGCTGTCAAGGTTTCCGACCGAAGGGAGGAACAAAGCTTGACCTTGACAGCCTTGATTTTATCCGGCCGTGTTACAATAATAAAGCCCTTGCTGACCTATGAATAAAAAACGCACTTGGATTGATTACGGTGAACTGGATAAAATTTTGATCCAGATTGGAAAAAAACGGAGGGAAAAAAGAAGGAGGGTTTTTGCCGACTTGCCGTGTTTTTCGGCATGTCGGCAAAAAATGTAACGGAATAGAAAAAAAGTTAAGTCCGGGCACGGTGCCGGCGAAGCCGGCACGGTGCCCGGCGGAATACAAGAAGGGCTGCGCGCGCAGTTAGCGGAAGCCCGGAGCGAAGCGGAGGGCTGGAGCACGAGAACGCAGACCGATGTTAAAGGAATTTTGCGGCGTTAGCCGCATTAAGGGAAAAAGCCCGTGGCGCCGCGATTTTTGCGGCGCGACGGGCTTAAAGGGGAGTAAAGTATACGGGATACGTTTGACCAGGGCAGTCTGCGACCGAAGGGAGCAGTCTGCCCTGGAAAAGGACATGTTTGTTTTTGGAAGGTTTTAAAAAGGGTGGGTGGGTGGGAGAAAAAATAAAGCCCCGCAGCGCCGCGGAGCGGCCGACACGGCCGTAGTGGCGATGCCAGCTATATGATACCTTAATTAATTTGAAAAAGTGTTTGAGCTGGCGAGCCGCTCGGCCGTGGCGGAAGGGCGCAGCCCGGCTGCGGGGCGTGGCACCGGCGATTACATAACATACATTATGTATAATTGCCCGAAATGAAAAAGAGAAAAATAACAGTTTAAGAAAACAGAAAGGGTTGCAACGAAGGCGCCCAGATTTAAAAAAAGAGAGTTTTGAGAAGAAAAGCGTAGTGGAAAAAGAAAACTCGGGCGCCTGGCCGCTTGCGGCGTTGCAACTACGGAAAAAGCAAAAAGGTCAAAAACCGCGTTGATGGCGTGGAAAAGAACGATGAATAAAGGGTTAGTGGCATAAGGGCGGCGGGAAAAAGTGGAGGTAACTGTAAAAGCAATTTTACATAATGCATGTTATGTAAGAGACGGTGCCTACCTTGCTTTTTCTGTTGTGAACGGTTAGCAGAGCCGGCCGGCATGGTTAAGACAGGAAACATTTTTGCCGGCCGGCGATGAAAAAAAAAGATGACGAATGTGGACGGTATTGATAGGGGGCGGGTGGGTGGAATTTAGAAGAAGGCGCCGGCCCCCGGGACAGTCTGCGGCAATGAATACCACAAACACCATGACTAGGTAACCTTAGCCGCAGTCTGTCCCGGGGATAAGCCGGCGCCAACCTATTTGATTTTTATTTTACGAGAGAAGCAAGGAGCGGGACTGCGGCGGCGATAAAAAGCGCGGAGCGGCGGGAGGCGGCCAAATGTGCGGAGGCTTAAAAAACCTTTATGTAAAGCATAAAAGTAAGCACATCCGCCCCCGCCGTCTCCGCGCCGCGGCCGGGAGCTTAGCCCCGGTAGGCCAGGACCGGCATGTATTTGCGCGCCTGAGGCCAAAACCGAGGGCGCGCGCCGGTCCTGGCCAGGGGCGTGCGGGAGGCCGCGAACCTAGCCGCCGCAGTCCCGCTCCCCCTGGGCGGAGGCCGTGGTGCCGGACCGCCGGCGCTCTCCATATTCTCCTCCGCCGGCGCGGCCGGCACGACGGCCGGAGCAGACAAACCTATCGAGAGAAGGAAAAAGCATAGTAGGATCTATCTTCGGCCGGCCACGGTGCCGCGTTTTTCGGCACGGTGGCCGGCCGCGGGAGGAGCCAGGTAAACTTTAAAAAGAATACAACAAGTCTAAACTAATTCTGATAGAGAGATAAGCATCTGATGAATGGGAGAGAGAAGTAACATGTATGCAGCCCTGGGCATGGTGGACGGGTGCTTTCGCCGGCCACGATGCCCAGGGCAAGAATAACCCATGTGAGACGGATGAAGATGAACAAACCTATGCACGGCCGGCCACGGTGCCGCGCTTTTCGGCACGGTGGCCGGCCGCGGGATGAGCGGAATAGTGAACGGACAGGAAAACGGAAATGAGGGAAATAGAGTGATCACCGAAGAGTGACAAAAAGAATCAATGCTGTGATGGCCAGGTTCGCCCAGGATAAAAATTTTAGAGGTAGCGAAGGTAAATGGACTTGGAGAAACCATATAAAGAAAATAACGCTACACTTTTGCGATCGGAGAAGAGAGAAAACAAACCCAATGAATCCCCGGGCACGGTGACCGGGCGTTTTCCCCGGGCACGGTGCCCGGGGAAGGCAAAGAGACTGTGAGAAGGGAGAAGACGGACTAACCTATGTCAGGCCGGCCGCGGGGAGTCCAGGGGGAGTCCAGGGGGAGACCAGGGGGAGACCAGGGGGAGTCCCCGGGGAGTCCAGGGGAGTGAACGGAAAGGGGGAGGGGAAAAGGAGAGCAGGGATAACCCAATGATAGTGGCAAAAAAAATAGACGCTGTGGCGGCCAGGTTCGCTACGGATAAAAATTTTAGATGTAGTTAAGGTAAATGGACCAGGAAAATTCAATGACTAAGGAAAGAGAATAAGTACATCAACGCCCTTGAAGACGGGGCAGTAGGAAAGAACGATTATTTAAAACTAGTCCCCGGCCGCTTATTTTCCGAATATTTAATAATAAAAAAATAAATAACTAGGCCGCAGGTCGAAACCGGGATCTGGAAAAAAGCAGCATTGACAATACGTTCTGATTTCATATTGTGAAAAAAATAGTATTAACTCGGATAGGTTATAGAAAAATTGTAAGTAAGAGAAAGAGTT
>JAQUQV010000116.1 GCA_028715905.1 Kiritimatiellia bacterium | reverse complement strand
TGCATACTGCTTCCAAGTGTTTGTATTCATGCCGGAAAGCAATAGCAGACAGATTCCGGATTGTCCAGTTTTATTTTCTATCTTCTTGATTCAGCCTGTGTTACCACCACGGGTAACACAGCCCTGCCGGGCCCCGCCGCGAACCGCCCCGGCGCGGCAAAATTCAGCCAAACCGGGCCGCGGAAGCGGCAACCGGATTTGATCATGAAAGGAGCCGCATCCCCATGCGGCGATTCCGGACAATAAAACATAAATCGCCGAACAGGGGTTCGGATACTGAATTTTGCGCTTTTCTGCGGCAAGACCTATTCCCAAAATTAAGCGCAATTCGGCCCCAAAAATATTTTCAACCAGCGCTTGACATTCCGGCTCATCTTTCGTATACTTACAATATGTTACTCCTCTTTTATACCGATTGCAGTGGATGCATGGCCGCGTCGGTTAAACAGCGATTTCTTCCCGTTTTGCGCACAATTGTGTAATTTGCTAACAGTCGTGTGGCTTTTGTTGCTTCCTTTTGTCGTCAGCTATTGCCATGTGTTTGGCTTGCTAACGCAGTGTTTCATGAATGTGTGGATGCAAACCGATTTTGGCTGGCATCTTGACCGTTGCTGATTGAAACCTCGTTGAAACGATGTCCATCGAAAAATCCGGCGATGGCGTTTGTGGTAAAAAAACAAACCGGATCAAAAAGCGACCACAGTGTCGCAAACGTAAAAGGAAGGACAAGCCATGAAACAAATTGTAGGAAGGCTATGCATTCTTGCGGCAGGCCTGCTGGGTTTGTGCGCGGTTGTTCCCGACGGATACGGGGAAACATTCTCGTTTGCGGTGATTGCCGATCCGCACATTGACGGGACGGCCGCCCATACAACTAAACTGCAGACAGCGGTAAACTGGATAATCGCCAACAAGACAAATGACGACATAGAACTGGCGTTTGTAGTCGGCGATATTGCCTGGGGCGGACCTGCGACTAATCGCAACATGGCGGTGGCCAAGGGGATTCTTGACCAGTTGAACCTTGCGGGTATTCCGTATATACCCATAATAGGCGATAATGAAGCTACGTCCGGATGCGATCTTGAGTTCGCAAATACATTCGGCGCGCAATATTCTTATCTATCCGGTATTCTTTCCAACTGGACAAAGGCCGCACTGCCGGTAAACGGAAAATATCTTCAGAATTTTTCGTTTGATTACAAATATTGCCATGCCATTTGCGCCGATTTCGTGTCACGGACGGCGGGCGTTGAATACGGCGATTTGCATGATTTTACCGGCGGTTCATGGCCGTGGTTCACGAATAACATCGCCGCTTGCGCCAAACCAAAAAAAGAAAACATAATGGTTATGACGCATATCGGCATGTTCCGAACCGGCATACAAACCGCCGACCAGTATCTTTTTTCGGACGCCGACCTGAACACGATCAAAAACTTTACCAAGAACTACAAATCCTACATAAGCGCCAACTATGCCGGCCACATCCATTGCAACTGGACACAGGATGTTATTGACGGTTGGTGGATTTTCGGGACCCTGATCTATACTTCCCGAGTGACGGATGAAACATGGTATGATGTGCGGGGGTTGGAATCGAGCGATACGACCTGTACGGTCAGATGGGTATCGGTCAACAATGGCGGCTCGCCGATAACGTACACCCAGCATACCGTTGATGTTGATTGACCGCTTGCGGAGGGAAAGAAAGGTAAATAAAAATTTCTTGCTGGGGAATTATTAATGCGGCGGGGGGAGGATTCGTTACGCCTCTCCCCCCGCACGCGGTTTGTGTGCCCAGCGCCGGCGGGCCGGGGCTGCGCCATCAGGCATCACGCTTGAACGATATAATTCGGGGTTGGATTCCAGAATTGGATTGAAGCGAAAGGAAAATGCGTGAAAAACGAAGGATGGATCAGGTTCGGTTGGGCGGCGGGTTCAGTTTGCATTGCAATTGTTTTGCTGAGCATCCCTTACATCCGGCAAACGCAGGAATTAAAACTGCTCAAGGCTGAGTGTGATCAGTTGCGGGATGAAATGTCCGGCTGGAAGGCCGAGATAGACGGATTAAAGCTTCAACTGGACGAAGCGCAACGGGAAGCCGGGACAGCCGCGCCTCCGCCGCCCCCCGTATATCATGAAACCGAAAAGGTTTCTCCTCCTCCCCCTTCTAAGAGCGAAGTCGCCGGTTCAACGTCGGCTTCCAAAGAGTCCCCCATGCCTTCCACAACCGGCGCAATAATTAAATTCGGCAATCCCGCCCAGGAAGCTCAATTATCCCGGATTGACTGGCAAGGCTGGATGCGTTTTGTGCTTGCCGCCGCCAGCAATAGAGACGCCGATACGGGCCAGTCCGCCTTAAACGATTCCATTCCCGTGCTTGAACAGGTTGCGGCGATCAGGGGCTATCCCTGCACGAAGGAACAACTGGAAAACGACCCGGTTCTGTCGGCCTATTGCCTGAATGCCTTGCTGAATGCGCTTGGCGCGGGGTTGGATGGAAAACAGATGCAGGAATTGGAAAAAATCTGCGCGGCGGCGGATGTGTTCACGGGGGATGCCGCTCCGGATTATGCGGTGGCCAACCGCTGCCTCTACGAGACAAAGATGAAAGCTATCTTGACCGACGAACAGAAGAGGGCGCTGAAAGAGAGCAATATTGCATTTTTCATTGGATTTGAATAATATTACCCGAATATTGCACGAAATTCGTGCAATATTCGGGTAATATATAGCAATGGCAGAAAGCGGTGTTTTTATGGAAACAAAAATCATGGCGGCGGTTGTGTGTGTCCTTGCGGCGGGCGCGCTAACGCCTTTTTGTCTCGCGGAAAATAAAGAAATGGAAATAAAAATATCCATCGCCGGGGACTCGACGGTGGCTTCGTACAAGATAGAACGGTTAGCGGGGTGGGGACAGGTTCTGGATAAATATTTCAAGGACAATGTCGTTATCAAAAATTTCGCTCTCAGCGGCAGGAGCACCAAAACATTCCGGGAAAAAGGCGACTGGAAAAAATTAATGGATTCAAAACCCGACTATATACTCGTACAGTTCGGACATAACGATTCCCACGCCAAAACAAAGCCTGAAGCCACTGATGCCGCCACCGATTACAAGGACAACCTGGGAAAGTTTGCCGACGAAGCGCAGGCGGCCGGCGCCAAGATGATTTTCGTCACCCCCATGCACCGGCGCACTTTTAAGAACGGAGAACTTGCCGACATCTTGAAACCTTATGCGGATGCGATGAAGGACGTGGCCAAAGAAAAAGGGCTTCCCTGCCTGGACCTCCATGCTTCCAGCGGAAAACTCCTTCGGGAACAGGGCGAGGAAAAGTGTAAATATATGGCCAATGACAAGGGCGACCGAACGCATTTTTCAAAGGCCGGCGCGGAAAAAATGGCCGAACTCATAGTGGAAGAACTGAAAAAATCTGATTCGGACCTGAAAAAACATTTGAAATGATTTATGCAACGCGCCGAGTCATACGATTATCGGGGCGCATAACTTTTCCCGTCCGCCTATAGCCACGCCCGACAATCCCTGGACCATCCCGCGGCATACGGCGCTGTTTTTTGATTTTGTCCGCGACAACGCGATTTCCATTGAGCGGCTGATTATAAAACGTATTTTCTATAACCGC
>JAQUQV010000115.1 GCA_028715905.1 Kiritimatiellia bacterium | reverse complement strand
TGAATTGGCGCCAGTGTGTCGCGCGCGTTTTCAATCAAGCCAAGTTTGCCGCCCGGCTTGAGTTTGCGGTGCATTGTTTTAACAAGCAACGGAGGATTCCCGTAACCGATGGCCCATCCGCAGGTGATGGCATCAAATGAATTATCGGGATATGACAATAAGGAATTATGCATATCCCCCTGGACAAAACGCAAGTGCCGGTAACCGGCTTGAATCCGCTTTCCCTCAGCCTTTGCCAGCATACCGGCGGATTGATCCACGCCGGTTACTTCGCCTTGGCTGCTCACCGCTTCGGCCAGAGCTAATGCAAGGTTGCCGGTGCCGGTGGCCAAATCCAACACGCGATTTCCAGGGCGCAATCCAAGTTGGGTTACCAACCGCCGGGCGTGTTTAGCCATACGTTCGGCAAAATAATGATCATACGAAACGCATAGCCGGTCATAATCTTCCCGGACAATGTTGGAAGAAACAAGTTTTCGGGCCAAAAGCAGGTAAATGACTTTGCTGTAGAAATATAGTTTGTTCATAATGGAAACCTTTTATAATTTTTATTCATATCTTTACTAATAGCATGATGTATGCCAACAAATGTTCATATGTTGTATATTGTTGTATAACAACAAATAATGTAATTTGAGCTTTTTAGATAATTATATTAAATTGACATTTACTGCCCATATCATATACATTTAATGCATGGCAAAGACCGTACAGCTTTCCGATGAAGACCGCTCATTTTTCCGGCTGGTCTCAGGCGCCGCGTTCAGCAATCCATTCAGCGATGAAAGAAAAGAGATGGATTTGAAGATTATTGGCTGTGCGGACCGCAAGTTATCCCATGACCGTGTTTTGAAAATGATGATGGAGACGGTAGCGGCGCGGGTGGCCAAATTGGAGGCGGCGGGGCTTGGCGATGTGCGCCGGTTTGCGGATGAAGACCGCGAAATTCTGCAAGTTGCATTCCTGTTTGACGCATTTCATCAGTTCATCGAGGCGTTTGACAAACTGACCTTAGATCAGATCAAGGCAGGAGATGTTCCGTTGCAAGTGCCGTTTGCCTCTTCTATGCGCGCGCTGATGACCAGACGGGGATTTACCACGGATGCCTTTTGTCACTATTTTGCTGTGTTTTACCAGTTGCGGCGCGCATTCTACTTCATTGACCGTGGCTTGCTGGGCAAAAGTCCTTGCATGAAAACCCTGCGGAAACGACTCTGGAACAATGTTTTTACTTACGATATCCGCTGGTACAGCGGCTTTCTATGGGACCGCATGGAAGATTTTTCCACGCTGCTGCTGGGCGAGACGGGAACCGGCAAAGGGGCGGCCGCCGTCGCCATCGGCCGCTCAGGATACATTCCCTTTGATATGAACAAGGAATGTTTTACCGAAAGTTTCACGCGCAGTTTTGTCTCCATCAACCTTTCACAGTTTTCGCCGATGTTGCTTGAATCGGAACTGTTCGGGCACCGCAAGGGCGCCTTCACCGGCGCCATTGATAACCATGATGGTGTTTTTGGCCGATGCAGTCCGCATGGCGCTACATTTCTCGATGAGATTGGCGATGTGGCCGTTCCGGTCCAGATTAAACTGCTCCAGCTTCTCCAGGAACGCGTTTTTTCGCCGGTGGGTAGTCATGAAAAGCTTCGCTTCCGTGGAAGGGTGATTGCCGCCACCAACCGGCCATTGGATGAGCTTCGCCGCGAGGGACATTTCCGTGATGATTTTTTTTACCGTCTCTGTTCGGATGTAATTATCGTACCCTCTTTACGGCAAAGATTGCAGGAGGACCCCGGGGAATTAAACGAACTCCTGAATCACGTCATTCAAAGATTGACCGGACAGGAATCGGAAAATCTGGTCGCGGAAATCCGGGATGTTTTTGTCAAAGGACTTGGTGATAAATACCCCTGGCCCGGAAACGTCCGGGAACTTGAGCAGGCCGTGCGGCGGATCATGCTGACAAAGCAGTACGAGGGGGACCGGATTGCCATGGCAAAACCGGACGCCCAGGCGCGCCTGTTGGCTGGAATCGAGGCGGGCCTGCTGGATGCCGAGGCGCTGTTATCCGCTTATTGCAACCTGCTGTACCAGCGGGAGGGAACATATGAAGAAGTGGCTCGGCGAACGCGGCTCGACCGGCGAACGGTAAAAAAATACATCCTGGCCCATCAATCCGGTCAATGATCAACGCAAACGATTCGTCGGGGATATTTCAGCTGGGATGGGATAAAAAAGGATAGGCAATGATTGTTCGCGAAATAACTGAACAGGATTTTCTTTTTCTGCTACCACGGTAGCATGAAAAAACACACGATAGTCCAGGAGCCGGAAATATTGAAACGCGTAGCCGTGCGACTTTTAGGGGAAGACGAACGTGCGCGGTTTGACGGATTACTTGAGCAAAAGCACTATCTATGTAGTGCGCGCATGGTGGGACGCACGTTGCGATACGTGGCAGAACTTGACGGAGAATGGGTTGCGCTGATTTGTTTCAGCGCGGCGGCGTTGCATTTGAAAGCGCGCGAGAAGTGGATTGGTTGGACGCCGCGGCAGCGTTCGCGGCGGCTTGGTTTTGTCGTCAACAACAGCCGCTATCTTGTTTTGCCGGAACGGGAGCGCTTGCCGAATCTGGCTTCGCGTGCTCTGGGATTATGTCTGCGGAGATTATCGCGGGACTGGGAAGCGCGCTGGGGACAACCGGTGTTGGCGGTTGAGACATTTGTAGACGAGACGCGCTATCGCGGTGTCTGTTACCGGGCATGCGGTTTTGAGGCGGTGGGATTGACGGTCGGGTTCAAACGCTCAAGTCGTGATTTTTACCACGAGCATGGGGCGCCGAAGCAGTTGTATTTGAAGGAGCTACAGCCCGGGGCGCGGGCGTTGTTACGGCGTGGGCGCTGGCCGGCAGAATTGGCAGAGCATGAAGAACGCATCAGCGGGCCATGCTCCTTGCGGGCGCCTGAACTCGAATCGCTGTATGATCGTTTTGGCAAACTGCGCAACGGACGCATAGGGCACGGCCTGCGACATCGGCAGCGGTTTGTATTAACCTGTCTGGCGATTGACGGTAAGACCTTGCGCGGCAGCGGGCGAACCGACGGTAAACCGTTGCAATTGCTGTCTTGTGTGACGCATCGTCTGCGGCTGACGCTGGCCCAGCTGCCGCTTGAGGATAAGAGCAACGAGATTCCGGCCTTTCCGAAGCTGCTTAACGATCTGCCGAGGATTGATCATGCCGTGGTCACGGCCGATGCGATGCACTGCCAACAGGAGAGCGCGCGGGTTGTGACGCAGGAACTTGGTTGGGATTATTTATTTGGCCTGAAGGGGAATCAGGGCGGCATTCTTGACCGGGCGCAACGCCTGCTGCAAAAGCAGGCTTTTCCCCCCGGATGAGGCGGTGGCATGGGAAAAGGAACATTGGCGGCTTGACCGCCGCCGTTTGACGCGCCTGACATCCGAAACCTTGACGACGGCCTCTGGCGTAAGGCGCAACTTCGTGGCGCACATCGCAACGCCCTCGTCGGTCAGACCCCGGATCATGGCCGCGAAAAGCGCATCCGGCGCCGGTATGTTTGACATTTCGGCGCGCCGTAACGCTTGATCGGAATTCAGTTGCCGCCAGGCAACCACGCATCAGTCCGTTTATGACAGATGAAACGTCCCTG
>JAQUQV010000114.1 GCA_028715905.1 Kiritimatiellia bacterium | reverse complement strand
AAGAGACGATTTTTTCCGAAAAGCACGCCTGCCCCGACTGCGGCATAAGCTTTGAAAAATTTACGCCGCGCCATTTTTCGTTCAACAGCCCGTACGGCGCCTGCCGCGAATGCTCGGGGCTGGGGGTTAAACTGGTGTTTGACGAGGATTTGATTGTTCCCAATCCCGATCTTTCCATTGAGCAGGGCGCAATCCGCGCCTGGAAGCGCGGCGGCCGCCGGCAGATTATTTATTACAACGGGCTGCTGCGCGCCCTTGCCAAACATTACAAGTTTGATCTGGCAACCCCTTTCAGGGAGCTTTCCGAGCGCATCCGGAAAATTGTTTTTTACGGTTCCGGCGGCGAGGAAATTGCCTTTAGTTTCTGGCGGCACGGCGCGTACCGCCAGTATAAGAAACCTTTTGAGGGCGTCATCCCGAACCTGGAGCGTCTCCACGCTTCTACCGGCAGCGAGTCAACCAAGAAGCGGTTGCAGCAGTACATGAGCCGCCGTTTCTGCCGGGCCTGCCGGGGAAGCCGATTGAAATCAGAAGTCCTGGCCTGCGTTGTTTCCGGAAAATCCATCATGGATATCTGCCGGATGTCCGTGCGGGAGGCGCATGCGTTTTTTGCCGGTCTGCGGCTCACGGAACAGGAGGAACGCATCGCCGCCGAGGTGATCAAGGAGATAAGAGAGCGCCTTTCTTTCATGCAGGATGTCGGCCTTGACTACCTGACGCTTGACCGGGAGAGCGGCACGCTTTCCGGCGGCGAGGCCCAGCGCATCAGGCTGGCGACGCAAATCGGATCGGGCCTGGTTGGCGTGCTTTATGTCCTGGATGAGCCGAGCATAGGGCTGCATCACCGCGATAACCAGCGCCTGATCCGGACACTGCAGAGACTGCGCGACCTCGGCAACACGGTCATTGTGGTGGAACACGACGAAGCCACCATCCGCCAGGCGGATTACGTTCTGGATCTCGGCCCCGGCGCGGGCCGGCACGGCGGCGAGGTTGTGTTTGCGGGACCGCCCGCCGAACTGCTGCTCAGCGAAAAATCACTCACCGGGCGTTACCTAAACGGGTCGCTCGGCATACCGGTTCCGCCGGCGCGCAAGCGTCCCGGCCCGTCATGGCTCAGGATTCAGAAGGCGCGGGAAAACAACCTGAAAAACATAACCGTTGCCATCCCCCTGGGGTTGCTGGTCTGCGTTACCGGAGTTTCCGGAAGCGGCAAGAGCACGCTGGTTGACGAAGTCCTGCGCCGGGCGTTGTTCCGTCATTTTTACGGCTCAAAGGAGCGCCCGGGCGCGCACCAGGGGATTACCGGCAAGGAATTTCTGGACAAGGTGGTTGTCATTGACCAGTCGCCGATCGGGCGGACGCCGCGCAGCAATCCGGCTACCTATACCGGCGCGTTTGATCTGATCCGGAATTTGTTTGCGGAACTTCCGGCTTCAAAAGTGAGGGGGTACGGGAAAGGAAGATACAGTTTCAACGTCAAGGGCGGGCGTTGTGAAACCTGCCGCGGGGACGGCATCCTGAAAATAGAAATGCATTTTCTGCCGGATGTGTATGTAACCTGCGAGCAGTGCGGCGGGCTGCGTTATAACAGCGAGACGCTGGAAATCCGTTATAACGGAAAAAATATCGCTGAGGTGCTCGGTCTGACGATTGACGAGGCGCTTGAATTCTTCAGCCGCATCCCGGCCTTGCGCCAGAAACTGCGGACTTTGTCCGAAGTCGGCCTCGGCTATGTCCAGCTGGGGCAATCGGCCACCACGCTTTCCGGCGGCGAGGCCCAGCGCCTGAAACTTTCCGCGGAGCTGGGCAAGAAGGCCACCGGGCGGACCCTTTATCTGTTGGATGAGCCCACCACCGGCCTGCATTTTGCCGATGTTCAGAAACTTTTAAATGTTCTGCAGAAACTGCGCGACGCCGGCAACACGGTGGTGGTGATTGAGCATAATGCCGAGGTGATGAAAACCGCCGATCACATCATTGATCTCGGGCCCGAAGGCGGCGACGCCGGAGGGGAAGTGGTCGTGGCGGGCACGCCGGAAGAAGTGGCGGCCTGCGAAAAATCATACACGGGCCGGCTGTTGAAAAAGGTGTTGGCCGCGCCTTGATCCGGTCGGCCGCGCCGGATGCGTTTTATGTCCCCGGCAAGCGCATTCAGAACATCAGCTTCCTGTCGTCAAAGAAACGTTCTTTGTTCATCAGCACGTATTTTATGAGGTGATACTCTATTGGCAGCGCGAAGCAGGCGGTGGATATGCGGAAATCGCTGATCAGCCGCATGAGCCGTTCCGCGATTTTTGCCGGAATCCGCAGCGGTTTCGGCACCACCGCGTCAATGACCTTGCCGGCGTGACCGGCCAGGAACATGAAGTAAATTGAGGCGGCATCCGTGAAGGCGGCGTATTTTTGGGGGACCCACGGCACCACATTTTGCGCGTGAAACTCGTAATTAGTCCAATCCTCAAGACTGCGCGGCATCCGGTACCCGAGCCGCAGGGCTTCATCCAGGAAACGGGTCCCCGGCAAGGGGGTATAGACAAAGAGGTGAAATTGCGAAACATAGCCGGTCTTGCGCAGCCGGTTGATGAATCGCATCGTTTCGCTGAAATCATTTTTTATGTTCACTCCCGGCACGCCGATGATGAACGAGCACTGCACACGGATGCCGTGCGCATAGAGACGCGGCAGCACCTGCAGCGTGTCCGCAACCAGACAGCCTTTGCTCATTAATTTAAGCGTGTCGTCGCTGGCCGATTCAACGCCGAGAAAGATATCCTGCAGCCCGGATTGCTTCATCAGCGCGAAAGTCTCGTCTTTGTATTTCCTGAGTTGATCAGGCCGGCCGGAAGTCCCGCCCCACTTCAGTTTGAGCGGAATCATCCTTCGGCAAAGCTCCGCAACTCTTTTCTCGTTCACGTAAAAATTGGAGTCGGCGATCGCCACGCCGTCAAAGTTGTAGCGCGCCTTCAAGCGCGCAATATCCGCGACGACCCGGTCCGTCGTCAGGGCTTGCCAGCGGCGGTGGTAGAGCGATTCCTCGCCGCAAAACCTGCAGTTGCCTGTGCAGCCTTCTGAACTCAGGTAATACAGAGTCCGCTCGCTGAAGCTTGTCTTGACCAGGTAGTTTTCAAAATTTTCCAGGAGGTCATACGGCGGTTGAGGAAAACGGTTGATGTCCTGGCGCGCGCGCGGTTCCGTCAGCACGATATTGCCGTTTTGCTTGAACCCAATTCCTTTGACAACGGCGGGATCATGTCCGCCGGCCAGGGTTTCAATCAATTCGCGGAATGTTTCCGGGCCCTGGCCCAGCACCGCCATATCCACCAACGGGCTTGCAAGAGTTTGTTCCGGCATAAGCGTGGGATGACAACCTCCGCAGACAACCAGAATTTCCGGGTTGGCCTGTTTGGCGATCCGGGCCGCTTCCAGCATCGTGCCGATCTGATAACCGGTCATGCAGGTAATGCCGCAGATTGCCGAATTACGGCAGGCGTCATGGATTCTCTGTTTGAAGTTTTTGTAGTGCCAGTCCAGCAACGTGATGTCATGCAGCGTGCGGTCCAGCATGGAGGCCGCCGCGAGAATAGACAGGGGCGGGCCGTCATAGGGCATTTTTGGGGAGGCCTTCGGGTTAACCAGCGTGATTTTCATCAAGTGTTTCCGGGAAAAGCATGACGGCGCAGTCTGGGGGGAACCCGGTTGTTATAA
>JAQUQV010000113.1 GCA_028715905.1 Kiritimatiellia bacterium | reverse complement strand
CTTCTCACTTCCTCAGGCCAAATATTAACCACCGCGCTCAATGCACTCCTGGCCGCATCCACACAACAGCTCGTCAATCTCGCCGCTTAAGCGGGCAAGTTCGCGCCAGGGGCGCTTGGTGGCGCGAGATGATCCGCGCGGCGCATTTCGCTTCCCGCGCCAGCGGGATTCATTCGGCCATGAGAATTAATTACCATAAGCGCGTATTGAGGGACAAAGCATAATCGCTTGGCCATTATTGTGTCTGCTTCGTCGTTTCCTCTTTTATTTTAAACAGTATTTTCTTAAACATTCCCGGAAATCATCGGGTAATTCTATTCTGCAGCGGACCGGCAGACCGGTAAATGGCTGGCGGAAACTGATTTCAACCGCGTGCAGCATCTGTCTTGCGATTGACCTTTCGCGCCGGGGGACCGCCCGGCCCGCGCCGTATTGCCGGTCGCCCAGCACCGGATGGCCGATGGCGGCCAGGTGTTTTCTTATCTGATGTGTCCGGCCGGTCTCAATGACAACGGCGACATGGCTGGCCGCCGGCGTTGCATCCAGCCGGCGGATGCGGGTAACGGCCCTTTGGTTGTCAAGCGGAGCGGTAATGGTCATGGTTTCCTGCGGCAGAAGGCCGCGGATCACGGCTTCGTATTTTTTTGTAATTTTATTTTGCGCGAACAACGGGATAATCCGTTCCTTGGCTTGGCGATACCTGGCAAAAATCAGGCATCCGGAGGTGTCCTTGTCCAGACGGTGGCAGGCCGCCAGTTCCTGGCAGCCGAGCAGGGCGATTAATTTGTTCTCAAGGCCTTGCGGACCGTTGCTGAGTATGCCGGCCGGCTTGTCGGCAATCAGGTAATCATGGTCCTCGTAAAGAATGGATGCCCGTTTGATTTCGGCCGGCTTTTCCGCATGAAAAGCGCCGGTGATCTGATCGCCCGCTTTCAGGACATGACGGGCCATCCATACCCGCATCCCGTTCACAAAAACCCGGCGCTGGTCAATAATTTCTTTTGCCTTGCCGCGCGAGATGCCGAGGCGGCTGGAAAGAAATTCAATCAGCGTAATGCCGTTCCCGGTATAAGAACAATCAACCAAAATTTTCTCCGGCGATAAAAATGCACGTCAGGATTACTGATAGCGTAGAGGGAAAACAGCATCAAACCCTGCAATTATCCCTTTAAACCGCAGACATCGCATGTTTTTTATCAAAGGCGCTGTTTACAGCATCAACCGGAAAGATAGCGCAAAACCGGAAACGAGGCAACGTAAAACGATTGATTTCCCTGTTTGCGCATGCGGGCGCGCGAAATGAACCCGCGGGGAGACCCCGCCCGCGTCATGTTCCGCGCGCCAAGGTGGCCGCGCGATGATAACCGTGTTTTTATGTGGCCAAAGCGCGCATCCCCTCAGTTATGGCGGTAAAGATTTTTTTATAAAAATACATTTGACATTTAAAATATTATCTATTATATTCTATCGCATGAATTAGGTAATATATGGATTTTAAATTAAATATTCAAACGCCAGAGCCTGTTTTTCGCCAGATTGAGAAGTTTTTGAGCAATCAGATACTGGAACGAAAAGATAACAGTCCTTTTCGTCTTCCTTCTACCAGCGAGCTTGCATCTAAATGGGGTGTGAGTTGTGCAACGATTGATAAAGCGATGAAAAATTTGGCTGCCGACGGTCTAATTGAAAGGCGTTGCAAGCGCGGCACATTCCTGAAAAACAATAACGACAAGGCTATTATCGGAATATTAGTCGGGCATAAACTCACCGACGAAACATCTCATTTTTCACGAGCTCTGGTCCGGGGGATTCAAGCGGAAATTGCCGGTGCGCATGCCGGGCGCCGGACATGCTACGTTTATGACGGCTTATCCGGGTTGAAAACCGATGACGATTTCGGCAAATCGGAGAACTATCAGCGGCTTAAGCGTGATTTTCGCAAGCAATCCTTTCTCGGATTTATCCAGATTCTGCAAGAAACTGACCATGAAGTGACCCGCCGCGTCTGGGACTTGCCGGTCTGCCGTTTTATGCATCCCGCGGAAGAACGGCAAACCGATGTGGTTCTGGATTTTTACACTTTTACCCGGGAATGCGTAAAATACGTTACGCGGAAAGGACTGAAACGGATTGCCTATCTGCGCGCGATAACCAGTCATTCCACGGATCTGGACGGTCTTTACGACGCGGTCAAGGATTTTGGTCTTCCGTCCGCGCAGGTTTATCATACGGGCGACCGCGCGGCAAACGGCGCCTATATTGAGCAACGGGCCTATGAAAAAATTTTACAATTAAGCTCGGAGTGGCAGCAGAGCAATAACTGGCCGGACGCGCTGCTTATTTCCGACGACATTTCGGCGCGGGGCGCGGCGTTGGCCCTGTTGCAAAGGCACATAAAACCGCCGTCCAATCTGCTGGTCATGGCCATGACCAACAGGGAAATTACGCATCATTACGGCTTGCCCGTAGTGCGTTACGAGATTTGTATAAGCGACATTGCCTCCGCCCTGGTGGATATCTTGAACAAACGCATAAGGAATAAACATTTTCTGATTTCCCCGGTCATGATTCATGGAAAAACAGTTGCCTGACGAGGAAAGCTTCATGACAACGAAAAGAGAACGTGTATTAAAAACACTGGCCGGAGAAAGAGCGGATAAAACGCCGAAAGACGCATGGTGGACTCCGCCGGCGCTGGAGATTTTCAAGGAAAAGACCGGCCAAGACGATCCGGCCGGCTATTTTGGCTGCGAAATGCGGGAAGTTTTGGCCGAACACGTCAATGATCCGGAACTTTTATTGCAAAGAGCGCCTTGCGGCGGCCAATCCGTTTATTTGCCCACGGAAAAGTATTTGTCTATTTACCGGAATGCGGAGGACGTCAGAAAGCTTCAGAAACAGTTCCGGATTGACGAATGGGGTATCGGCTACGAGCCTTGTTCAACTTTTCATTTTACGCGCATGCAACATCCAATGGAAGCGTTTAAAACCGCGCAAGACATCCTGGATTATCCTTTTCCGAAAGTTGCCAAAAATAGACAGGCGTTAAAGAGCGAAATTGATAATTTGAAACTTAATGATTATTACGTAATGGGCAACGTCGTGGCCTTTGTTTTTGAGAAGGCATGGCATTTGCGGGGCATCGAAAACCTGCTGGTTGATTTCATTGAGAACGAGGAGTTTGCGTCCGTTCTGCTTGACAGGATCCTTGAAATTAAAATTCAAATGGCTCTGGAACTGGCAGAGGCGGGGGTGGCTCAGATAAATCTGGGCGATGATGTCGGGACCCAACACAGCATGATTATGTGTCCGGAAATGTGGAGGAAATGGATAAAACCGCGTCTGGGGGCTTTTATTAACGCCGTAAAAAAGGTTAACGGCAAAATCAGGATTTTTTACCACAGTGACGGTTATATTGAGCCGATCATACCCGATTTGATCGCAATCGGGGTGGATATTTTAAACCCCGTACAGCCGGAATGCATGGATCCGATAGCGTTGCGAAGGCGCTACGGCCAGGCGCTTTCTTTCTGGGGTGTAATGGGATGCCAAAGCACGGTGCGTTTCGGGTCGCCGGCCCAGGTGGAGCTTGAGACGAAAAAATGGATTGATGGCGTCGGCCAAAACGGAAAATTGGTTTTGGGATTAATGAGTATTGAGCCGGATACTCCGTGGGAAAACGTCATCGCTTTTTTTAACGCGGTGGAAAAATACGGTTGATAAACAGAAAGGAAACAACATGTCGGAAATCAGGATAGCAACGATCGGCGTCGGGAATTGCACGAATTCGCTCGTCCAGGGAACCTATTACTACAAGGGGCTCAAGGTCAAGAAAGGGGAAATCGTTCCCGGTTTGATGCATCCCGACCTGGGCGGTTACAAAGTCAGCG
>JAQUQV010000112.1 GCA_028715905.1 Kiritimatiellia bacterium | reverse complement strand
CTGCAACGATTGGCCTGGCATTGCCATTTTCTGGCATTTCACGGCACGGAGGAACAAACGGGAAATATCGGATTATGGCCCATGCTGCCCGGGCAGAAGGGAAAAGCCGCGGATATGTTTTATGCCGTTGTTTTCCTTTCCGGCCTGAAACATGTCCTGGATATTCATCAGAAACTCGGCATTCCGGAGGCAATAACGCTGGATACGCTTTCCGATTTGCAGCTCTGGATATATGAATATCGCAAAAAATATGGCGCGTGGGGATTCAAAGAAAAGACATGGCTGATACATCATTTCCGCGGCAAGCTCTTTAAGCTTGGCCGGCTGCAGTTCCTGCCGGGCATTTTCCCTTATGATTTTCATGTTTTCAGAAATTATGCGGATCAAAGGGTTATGATGCTGGCCGGAGAAAACATGATTTTCCGCCGGGACGGCCAATTTGACGGCGCTAACAACGAATTTGATCCGGAAGACAAATGGACGGCAAAATTCGCAACCAATGGCGGTTATATCGGCGGACACCCCGTATCGCCGCGCGGCGAGGCCTTGCCATTCCGGATAACACTGCCGGTTTCGGAATGGCATGAAATTCTTAAAAAGGATGATCCCGTGTTGACGATTCATATCCCGGCCACGGGCGCGCTGGCGCATGCGGAATGCGGCGAGTCATTCCGGCAAATGGCAGCCTTCTGGCCGAAATATTTTCCGGAATATAAATTCAAGGCGCTTACCTGCGCCTCGTGGCTGCTGGACGGACAATTTGAACGGCATCTGCCGCCGACGGCGAACATCGTTCGTTTTCTCGCTGAATTTTATCTGCACCCCATTCCAAACGCCGACGAACAACAGACCTTTGAGCGTGTTTTCGGTCAACAAATTGACGATGTCGCCCGGGCGCCGCAAAACACTTCGCTGCAACGCGCTGTCATCAAGCACATTAAAAACGGCGGCCGCTGGAGAAGCGGCGGCGGCATATTATTTGCTGAAGACCTGCAATGGGGCGAACAAACTTATCGCAAAAATGAGCGCGATTATAAGAGTCTTGCCTGAACCTGTCCAATCTTCGGGGTAAAATCCCCATATGAAAGTTTTGCGGATAGGTTCGCCGCATCAACAACGGACCGTCGGCCGTTTATTTTAGATGGCGGCCCTGCGGGCAGAGCCCGCTTTGGACCGTTCCATTTAAACATGATACACTTTTGCGTAGAAGTTTAAATAAGACCGGCGGATCGCCAGCCGGGAAAGTTTTGGATGGCGGCGCTGCCGCCTTAGGAGAAGTTCATTCATGGGCTTTTAGGCAACACTACCTGCAGCCTGCCCCCGTTTTTCCCTGAAATGGATGATGTCCGGCGCAGATTAATTTGGCGTAATCCCCAGGCGGCATCCCCTCTGTTTTTTTGAATACGCGGCTGAACAGGTGAACGCTGGAAAAGCCGATCTCGTCCGCGATCTGTGAAAAATTCAACTTCGCATTGTCAATCAGTATCTTTGCCTTTTGTATCCGCGCGATATTGAGATAATGATGGATGGTGGTGCGCGTGTAATTTTTAAAAAGCCGGCAGCAGTAATGCGATGACAATCCCGCCGCCCGGCTGATATCCCCCAGCGTCAGCGGATGCTGCAGGTTGTTTTGAATAAAAACGATCGCTTTTTCAAGGTTGCGCCAGCCTTTCATCTGGGCATTTTCCACCTGCGCCGGGTTGCCGGAATTGCGCAGATAAAGCGATAGAATTTCAAGCATCATGGCTTTTGTGGTCAGCTCAAAGGCGCAGGGACGGCGGTCAAATTCGCTCTTAAGCCGCAGGAAAAGCCTTTCCAGTGTTTTTTGATCTTCAGGGCGCATTGTTATGAGCAACGGCATGGACGCGAAAAAACGTTCGGCTTTGCCGGCCGTTCTAAGGGATTTTTTAAGCGTCATTTTTTTCTCAAGGCGGACCTTTTTACCGCGCAACGGGTTGTAAAGACAGTCAAAGTGGGCGATATATTGGACGATTGAAACTCCGGCCGGCGCGCGGATTATGTGCAGCATGTAAGGCGGCATCAGGATTGTGTCGCCGCGTCTGACGGAATATTGTCTGCCTTCCAGCAGAAAATGGCCGTAGCCCTCAAAAATATGGGTGAAGACGAATTCCGGGTCAATGTAGGCCTGGGAAAGGCCATGGCTGGTGTTGATCCGCACGTAGCGCACGTAAGGAGACAAACTGTTCAAGTCGGCCTTCATTGGGTTTTTATTCAAAAATACCGCCTCCTGCCAATTCCTTGAAGAATTTTTTCAGCGGCAGGACGCGCAGAACGCCGTCTTTAAGCTCAACTTCTCCGGTATAGACGCCATAGCCGGAGCGGATCTGTCCATCGGTAATCAAGGATTTAAGCGCAACGCCGTATTCGCTTTTCCAGCGAGTAGCCGCTTTGACCTCAAACCCCACGGTCCGGCCGGACCGCGTCCAGATAAAATCGATTTCACTGCCGCTGGGCGTCCGCCAGTAGTAAAGCTGACCGCCGACGTTGAGTCCTGCCATGGCTGCCCTGAGTTCATGTAAAATCCAGGTCTCGAGTAAAAATCCGCGTTCGAAGCTGTCAAGCGGTTCGCGCAGCCGTCCCGCCAACGTTCGCACGACGCCGGGGTCGAAAAGATAAAACTTTGGGCTGGTAACTTCTTTGACCTTTGCCTTTTTTCGCCAGGCCGGAAGCCAGATGCCGATCAGCGTATCCGCTAACACGCCGAAATATCCTTGTACCGTTGGGCGCGCGACGGCGGCATCGCGCGCCAATCCCGCCACATTAACAATCTGGCCGTTCATTAGCGCCGCCACTTCCAGAAAACGCGCAAAAGAATCAAGACTCCGCACAAGAGCTTCCTGTTGAATCTCCTCGCGGATATAATTGGCCGCGTAGGCCTCAAGTGACTCAATGGCAAAATCGGGCTCGGCCTGAATTTTGGGAAGCAACCCTAAACGCAAGATCTAACAGGAAAAACGAATGTTCCGGCAATATAAATAGTCGTGTAAACACAACCAGCAGAATAACGGCAAAAATGCTGGCTGTCTATACAATTTTGCCTTTTACTTTCGTATCACCCGTCGGTAATACTTGGCCTTTTCAGCGGCACATTGGCAGAAAAAGGCAATTTTGGACAAATAATGGCAATTCCAGCTAAAGACAAAATCATGCCCAGTCTGTTATATTGTCCTCCAGCAAAATAAATTTATCATTTATTGTAAAGGAAACAATCATGAACATTGCAAAAGATTTGGCCGTGCAAAGTTACTGTTTCAGGAATTTTAAGAAGAACGAGGAAGTTGCCGAAAAAGTCAAAGGCGTGGGTGTGTCAAGTCTTGAGCTTTGCGCCGTGCATGCCGATTTTACCGACGAAAAGATTTTTGACAAAGTGATCGGGATTTACGCAAAGGCCGGCGTTAAAATCATAAGCATCGGGGTCCAGAGCATGAACAACAAGCCGGAAATCGAGGAAAAATTCTTTAAGTTTGCCAAAATGGCCGGGGCAAGGCTGATGAGCGTCAGTTTTCCTTTTTCATTCGGGCGCGACGCATTCCGGTCGGCGGAAAGGCTCGCTGATAAATACGGCGTCAATATGGGCATTCACAACCACGGCGGCCGTCATTGGCTTGGGTCGGCCGGGGTCTTGAAGACCGTGTTTGAAAATACCGGCCCGCGGGTGGGACTTACCCTTGACACGGCCTGGGCATTGGATGCCGGCGAAGACCCTGTAAAAATGGCGGAAATGTTTGCGGACCGGCTTTACGGTTTGCATTTGAAGGATTTCGTTTTTAACGGCGCCCGCAAACCGGAGGATGTTGTGGTCGGCTCCGGCAATCTCGATTTGCCGGGATTGTTCGCGGTTCTGAAAAAGATCAATTATAACGGCGCCGCGATTCTTGAGTATGAAGG
>JAQUQV010000111.1 GCA_028715905.1 Kiritimatiellia bacterium | reverse complement strand
CGTTTTCATAAATCCTTCCCGGCCGGATAAAACCGGGAGATTCCATCCAAAAAAAAACTTTTATTCAAGCGCGAAAGAGATTACTATCTTCCCGGTTAAATTAAAAAAGAAAAGAGAAATTAAAAAATGAAAAAAATGAAGGCGATCGTAAAAAAGAAACCCGAACCGGGACTCTGGCCGGAGGAAGTCCCCGTTCCGGAGCCCGGCATCAACGACGTTCTCATAAAAATAATAAAGACCGCCATCTGCGGCACCGATGTCCACATTTACAACTGGGACGCCTGGTCGCAGAAAACAATCCCCGTGCCCATGGTCATCGGCCATGAATTTGTCGGCCGTGTGGAGCGGACGGGCTCCAACGTAACTGATTTTCACCCCGGCGACATTGTCAGCGGGGAGGGACATATTGTCTGCGGCCGCTGCCGGAACTGCCTGGCCGGCCGGCGGCATCTCTGCATGAACACGAGCGGCGTGGGCGTCAACCGGACCGGCGCCTACGCGGAATA
This sequence comes from Kiritimatiellia bacterium, assembly GCA_028715905.1. Taxonomy (NCBI): domain Bacteria; kingdom Pseudomonadati; phylum Kiritimatiellota; class Kiritimatiellia; species Kiritimatiellia bacterium. The sequence goes on along the minus strand of JAQUQV010000111.1, from coordinate 3,446 downwards.
CCTTTGCATCCCGGTAACCAACGTCTGGTACGCCGATCCGAAAATACCGCTGGATACGCTCTCCATCTTTGACCCCCTCGGCAATGCCGCGCACACGGCGCTTTCCTTCAACGTTCTCGGCGAGGACGTGCTCATAACCGGAGCGGGCCCCATCGGCATCATGGCCGCGGCCATCGCCAAGCACGCCGGGGCGCGTTACGTGGTCATTACCGACGTCAATCCCTACCGCCTTGAGCTCGCGCGGAAAATGGGGGCCACCCTGGCCGTGGACGTGCGCTCCGGAAATTTAAAAGACGCGCAGAAAACCCTGGGCATGAAAGAGGGGTTTGACGTCGGCCTGGAAATGTCGGGCAATCCCGCGGGCCTGCGCGATATGCTCACCAACATGTGCCACGGCGGAAAAATCGCCCTGCTGGGCATCCTGCCGCCGGAAACGGCCATTGACTGGAACACGGTCATCTTCAACGGGCTCTTCATCAAGGGCATCTACGGCCGCGAAATGTACGAAACCTGGTACAAAATGACTTCCATGATCCAAACCGGACTGGACGTTTCGCCGATTATCACGCATCGTTTCCATTACACCGAGTTTGAAAAGGCGTTTCAAATAATGCGCTCCGGTAATTCCGGCAAGATCGTCCTGGACTGGACGGGTTGAGGGCGCAAATAGGGGATAAAACCATGTATGGAAAAATGCAAGAACACCTGACCGGCCAGCTTGACCGGATAAGGCAAAGCGGGCTGTTCAAGTCCGAGCGGGTCATCGCGGGCCCGCAAAGCAGCCGGATAAAAGTGCGGGACGGGCGCGAAGTGCTTAACCTGTGCGCCAACAATTATCTCGGGCTGGCCTCCCACCCCGCAATTATCGCCGCGGCGGAAGAAGGTTTGAAACGCTGGGGATACGGACTTTCTTCCGTGCGTTTCATCTGCGGAACACAGACGGTGCACAAGGAGCTTGAAAAAACGATCAGCCGTTTCCTGGGCACGGAGGACACCCTCCTTTATTCGTCCTGCTTTGACGCCAACGGCGGGCTTTTTGAAACCCTGCTTTCCGAGGAGGACGCCGTCATCAGCGATGAATTGAACCACGCCAGCATCATTGACGGCATCCGCCTCTGCAAGGCGCAGCGTTTCCGTTATAAGACCGCGGACATGAACGCACTGGAAGCCCGGCTCAAGGAAGCGGCCGCGGCCCGCTTCCGCCTGATCGCCACCGACGGCGTATTTTCCATGGATGGCGCCATCGCCCGGCTGGATGAAATCTGCGGCCTGGCTGAAAAACATGGCGCCCTCGTCATGATTGACGATTCCCACGCCGTCGGGGTTATCGGGGAAAAAGGCCGCGGCACGCACGAATACCGCGGCGTGATGGACCGGGTTGACATCATCACCGGCACCCTGGGCAAGGCCCTCGGCGGAGCCAGCGGAGGTTACACCAGCGGCCGGAAGGAAATCATTGATTTCCTGCGCCAGCGTTCGCGGCCCTATCTCTTTTCCAACACGCTCGCGCCCATGGTGGCCGCGGCCTCCATTAAGGCCATTGAGATGATCGCTTCGTCAACCGAACTGCGCGGACGCCTGATGCAAAACACCCTGCATTTTCGCGCGGGCATGGCGGCGCTGGGATTTGACATCAAGCCCGGCGAACACCCGATCGTGCCGATCATGCTCGGGGACGCCGAAAAAGCCCAGAAAACGGCGACCCGTCTTCTTGAAAAAGGGGTTTATGTGATCGGCTTCTTTTATCCGGTCGTTCCGCAGGGCGCGGCCAGGATCCGCGTGCAGCTTTCAGCGGCGCACACCATCGCCGACTTGGATTTTGCCATGCGCATGTTCGCCGAGACCAAATCCGAATTAGGGCTTTAACCCGCGGCGGGAAACATGCCAGCCATGGTTTTTTTCAACTCCGCCAACCCGTCCTTGTTCCGCGCCGAAATAAAAAGCGCCCCCGGAAACGCACGGGCCAACTCGGCCTGATCCTTGATGCGGTCGGCTTTGTTCATCACCAGCAGGCGCGGAATCGCCCCCGCCCCCATTTCCTCCAGGGTTTTATAAACCACGCCGATTTGTTCGCGGACATGGGCATGGGCGGCATCCGCCACAATCAAAAGCATATCCGACTCGCGTATTTCTTCAAGCGTTGAACGGAATGAAGCCACCAGGCCGGGCGGCAGATGGCGGATGAATCCGACCGTGTCGGCCAGCATGACCTTGCGGCCGGACGGCAGATAAAGCAGGCGGTTCCGGGTGTCCAACGTGGCAAAGAGGCGGTCGTCCACGTAAGCTTCCGCCGCAGTCAGCGCGTTAAGCAGGGTGGATTTGCCGGCATTCGTGTAGCCGGCCAGCGCAACCAGCGGCCAGGGCCGCCGGACGCGGGTTCGCGCGCGGTGTTTCTGCATTTCCCGCAATTTTTTCTTCAGGCGCACAATGCGCGCCGCCATCGGCGCGCGGCGCAGTTGAAAGGGACTCTCGCCGGGCCCCCGCATGCCGATGCCGCCGGTGAAACGGTGCTGGCGCTCGGAAACCGGAATGCGCGCGGCTAGGTACTGCAACTGCGCCAGTTCAATCTGAACCTGCGCCTCCGCCGTCCGCGCCCGGCGCGCAAATATCTGCATGATCAGTTCGGTCCGGTCAATGACCTTGACCCCGAGGGAAAGGTCAAGATTATTGACCTGGACGGGAGAAAGCTCGTTGTCAAAGATGACCACGTCGGCCGCGCTGGCGCGGCAGGCCAGCTGGATTTCCGCGGTCTTTCCCTGGCCCACGAAAAAAGCCGCGTCGGGACGTTCCCGCCGCTGGGTAAGGCACCCCACGACGCGCGCCCCGGCCGTGTCGGCCAGTCGCTCCAGTTCCCGCAGCGAGTCCTCGGCCTCGGCGGCGTCCCGGCGCCCGACGACGGCCTGGACAAGCAAAGCGCGCTCGGCCGGCCTTTGAATATTCACTTCTTTATACATCGTTTCGCGCTTTTCTTGCGTGAATAATACAACCGGCGGCCCGGCGCGGCCGAACGGAATTTTTCCCGCCTGATCTGCCGGCGGGTTTTGACGTGCGCCGCATCCTGCCATTCGGCAAACTGGCGGTAAAGCTTTTCGTTTTCAAATCCCGGGCATTTCCGCCCGCCCCATTGAAGACGCGGAAAAGCAAAAGCCCAGCAATGATCGCCCAGATTCAAGCGGCACCGATAACATTTGCCGACCGGCTTCGGTCCCCTTTTCATCCTGGTTTTCCCGTTAAAAAGGCCGCGGCGCCATCCGGAATTAACCGCCGGCGGCGCACGGCCGACACATCAGAACTTCTCCGCGGATGCGCTTTATCGGCCGTGATGGAGCGGCCATGGTCTTAAAATAGTGCCGCGGGCAAAAAACAAAGTCAAATAAAAATTGACATTCCCCGCCCGAAGGCCGACAATTACGCCCGCAAGTTGAGAAATTCGGTTTTACGAGGCT
>JAQUQV010000110.1 GCA_028715905.1 Kiritimatiellia bacterium | reverse complement strand
AACGCCGGCTGCGGGGCGCTCTATCCGCAGGAGCTTGCCAGACATGTGCGGGAGCGGCGGGCCGATGCCGGCCTGGCTTTTGACGGCGACGGCGACCGCCTGATCGCGGTTGACGAAAGGGGCGACACGCTCACCGGCGATCATATCATGACCATTTGCGCCAAAACCTTGAAAGCAAACGGGTTATTGCGTAACAACATGGTTATTGCCACGGCCATGAGCAATTTCGGTTTCCGGCAGGCGATGCTCCGGATGGATATTGCCGTGGAGGAGGCCGATGTCGGCGACCGTTACGTGTTGAAAATGATGCGCGAAAAAGGGGCTGTTTTCGGGGGCGAGGATTCGGGCCACATCATTTTCCTCAATCTGCACACCACCGGCGACGGCATCATTTCGGCTCTGCAACTGCTGGCCAGCCTGCAAAGTTCCGGGAAAAAGCTTTCTGAACTGCGCGGCTTGCTTCAGCTTGCCCCCCAGAAAATGATAAACGTCAACGTGGTCCGCAAACCGCTGCTGGCGGAAGTCAAGCCCTTGCAGGAAGCCGTTTGCCGCGCCGAAAAAGAACTGGCCGGAACCGGACGGGTTATCGTGCGTTATTCCGGTACCCAGCCCGTTTGCCGGGTCATGGTGGAAAGCATGGACCAGGCGGTTACCGACCGGATTGCCGGCGCGCTGGCCGAAATTGCGCGCGCCAACCTTGCCTGATACGTTTTCCTGTATGACCAAAGCGGGCCGCCCGCAACCCGATGCCTGCCCAGCCGCAACCATTCGTTTCCATATCCGGAACGATTTTCCATATGGGCGGACGCATCTCAGATTACGGCACGGTAACTTTCACCGCGTCAACCAGAATGGGCCCTTCCAGGTTCAAAACACCGTCCATCGGATAATCAACGGCGAAAAAAAACGTGTAGGATCCGGGGCCGAGCCCGATGCTTAACACTTCAACTTCCGGCAGGCTACCCAGCGGCCCCTGGTACACCGGCCGCCAGTTGAGCGTATTGCCGGTATTATCCGGCGTCCACTGGTATGAATTGTTCCAGTAATACCAGGCCGACCCGGCCATGGCAACCACCCACCAGTCGGCCTCAATGCCGGCATATGCGCCCGGATCAATCTGGACGGTGACGGAGAGATTGTCCCCGTTATTGATGATGATATCATCGCGGGAGCCGTTGGCCTTGATCACCGGGCCGAACGGGGATGGAATCCATTTGGCGATATGATTTGCCTCCAGCCCGCCGGCAGTGGAAAAATAGCCCGCAACGTACAGGGAATCGGAAGCATCGCAGGCCAATGCCATGGCCGAATTATTCAAACCCGCCCCGAGGCTGGCCCAGCTTGCCCCGTTCCATTTGGCGATCCGGTTGGCTGTTGCGCCGCCGGCATTGTTGAAATTTCCGCCGGCGTAGATGTTGCCGGCGCTATCGCAGGCCAGGGCTGTTACGCTGAAGTCCATTCCGGAGCCGAGGTTGGTCCAGGTTGTTCCGTTCCATTTGGCGATTGCAAAGGCATCCACGCCGCCGGCAACGGAAAAATCACCGCCGGCATAGAGGTTGCCGGACTTGTCAAAAGCCAGCGCCTTGACGACGTCGCCCGTGCCGCTATGAATCCCGTTGCCGAGACTGGTCCAGTTCGTGCCGTCCCACCTGGCGATCCGGTTGGCCGGCGCGCCGCCGGCATTAGTGAAAGACCCGCCGGCGTAGAGATTGCCGGACTTGTCGCAGGCCAGCGCTTCCGCATAAAAATCCATTCCGGAGCCGAGGTTGGTCCAGGTTGTGCCGTTCCACTTGGCGACATGGTTCACTTCCACTCCGCCGACGGCGGTAAAAGACCCGCCGGCGTAGAGGTTGCCGGACTTATCGGCGGCGAGCGCATAGACGAACCAGTCCATCCCGGCGCTGATATTGGTCCAGGTTGTGCCGTTCCACTTTTCAATCTCGTTGCCGCCGGCGGCATAGAGGTTGCCGGCGCTGTCAAAGGCCAGCTCATAGATATTGCCGCTTTCCCGGATGCCGTTGAGATTGGTCCAAGCTGCGCCGTCCCACCTGGCGATCCGGTTGACGGCAATGCCGCCGGCCACGGTGAACTCACCGGCGGCGTAGAGGTTGCCGGACTTGTCAAAAGCCAGCGCTTCCACATAGGCGTTCATGCCGCTGCCGAGGTTGGTCCAGCTGTTGGCCCGGATTTCCGGCGCGCAGATTAAGAACGACAAGAACGCGATCGGGATCAAACAGAATGATTTTTTATTCATAATGATGCTTTCATATGTATCGCTTGAGTTAATTGCAAAACTCATCGCGCCAGCGGTGTGGCGCTCCTACAATCTTGATTTTCCTGAGAAATGCATCGGGCGTATGCCGGACGACGAGTCGATTTTTTCTGGAGTTTTGCAAATGACTCGCTTGTTTCTTGTAAGAATATCATTTTTGAGAAAATTATACCATAGGCAAAATCATATTATTTTCGCTTGTTTTCACCTGGCGGGGAATATCACGAATTAATGCCCGGGACGGGATTATCCGGTCTTTCCGCCCGGTTTTTTTCCAGCCGGCTGACGATGAAGCTGATCAAAGGCACGAGCAGGAAGTAAAAGGCGGCCGCCGCGAAAAAGATGGCGCGCACTCCGGCGAGCCTGGCCACGGCGCCGCTGATCAAGGGCGCCAGCATCCAGCCGATTGACCGGGCGGTGAGCGCCCAGCCGAAGACAGAGCCGCGGTCTTTTTCGGGCGTAACCCTGGAAAGCCAGATTTGAAACACGGGGTCAAGCCCGCCGGCGCAGAAGGCCGTGCAGAAACGGGTAAAAAACAGGAAGGGAAAACACCCGGCGAGGGCCGTCAATATGGTCATGAATCCGGCGCCCAGGCTGGAAAAACGCGCGATTACCGGCGGCGTAATCCGGTCGGCCAGGCGGCCGATGACCGGGCCGGCGATAAAACCGGCAATACCGCCGGCCGCCGCGAGGGAGCCGGTTATAAACGCGGCGCCGCTGATACCGCCGTGGATTTCCTGTACCAGGAGCGGCAGCCAGCCCGCGTCAAACAGCATGACCACGCCGATTGCCGCCAGCATAATGAGAATCAGCCTGTTTGAGCCGAGATTTCCCGGGCTGAATCGCAGTTTTTGCGGCCGGTCATCCGGGTCTTTTCGTTTTGCGATGTATTCTTCGGTCCCGAACAGCACAATGCCGGCGGCCAGGAGTAAAATACCGCTGCTGGCGACGAAAGCCAGGCGGTAACCAAACATTTCGGCAAACATTCCCCCGAAAAAAGCGCCGCTGGTGCTTCCGGAGCATACCGCGGCGCTGAGCATGCCCAGCGAGAAACCGACGCGTTCCTTCGGGGAGCAAACCGAAACCATGGTCTGGGAAGCCGATACGCTTCCGGTCAGCGCGCCCTGGAGGAGGCGGAGTATGATCAGCGCGGCCGGGGTCGGGGCGGCGCCCATCAGGAAAAGCACAACAACGCTTCCGAAAGTCGCCCGCAGCAGCATCAACCTCCGGCCGTAACGGTCGCTCAAGGCGCCCCAGATCGGCGAGAATATTGCCAACGTAAAGGCGGGGGCGAAGTTGAACAGCATGATCCATATTTTCAGCGCGTGGGCATCGCGCACCCCCATTTCCTGGAAATAAAACGGAACAAAAGGCACGGCGAATGAAAATCCCGTGCCTGACAAGAACATGGCGGCTATGATGAAATATAAATTACGTTTCCAGGCGATCATGGCGGTAAAACAGGCACAAAGTTAAGCATGCCGGTTTTATTCTCTTTTCCGGCTTTGTGCCTTCTGTCTGTGTGCCTCTGTGCCTTCCTATTCCTTGCCGCCGGTATAGACCGAATCGCCGAAGGCCAGGATGGGGAAAAATATAATCGGCAGGAAGATCAGGCCGGCCGCAAACCAGCCGCTCCGTCCGAAATTCCTGGCGATATCAATCAACACGACGATCTGCACCACGATGTTGATGACC
>JAQUQV010000109.1 GCA_028715905.1 Kiritimatiellia bacterium | reverse complement strand
CTGATCGTCTGGGATTTTGTCCGGTTTGCCAGGGAAAATAAAATCCCGGTCGGTCCCGGCCGCGGTTCCGGCGCCGGCAGCCTTGTTTCCTACGCGCTCGGCATAACCGGCATTGATCCGCTCCGCTATAAACTCGTCTTTGAAAGGTTCCTCAACCCGAAGCGCGTTACCCCGCCGGATTTTGATATTGATTTCTGCCAGTTCCGGAGGCCGGAAGTGATTGAATACGTCCGGCGGAAATATGGGCGCGAAAATGTGGCGCAAATCATTACCTTTGGTTCGCTCGGCGCCAAGACGGTGATCCGCGACGTCGGCCGGGTCCTGCAGGTTCCCCTTTCCGAGTGCAACCGGCTGGCGAAAATGGTGCCGGAAGACCCCGATATGAACCTGGAAACGGCCAAGAAATTGAATCCGGAGTTCAAAGCGGCCTGCGAGCATGACCAGTATGCCAGACAAATCATGCCGCATGCCGCCGTGCTGGAGGGATTGTTCCGCCACGCGGGCGTCCACGCCGCCGGCGTGGTGATCAGCAACCAGCCGCTCGCGCAGATGATACCGCTTGCAAGGGACAAGGACGGCCAGGTCATAACGCAATTCAGCAAGGACCACGTGGAGGCCCTTGGGCTGATCAAGGCCGATTTTCTCGGCCTCACAACCCTGAATATCATTGACGAAACGGTCAAGCTGATCGCCGAGACCAGGGGGGGCGCAATTGACATAGACAATATTCCTATGGATGACCCCGAAACTTTTGCGCTCTGCCAGCGCGGCGACACGATTGGCGTCTTCCAGCTTGAAAGCCGCGGCATGCGCGACCTGGTGCGCCGGATCGGATTGAACCGGATTGAGGATTTGATCGCCATGGTTGCCCTTTACCGGCCCGGGCCGATGAACATGCTTGATAAATACGTGGAAAGCAAGACCGGCAAGGCCAAAATCACTTATGACGACCCGCGTCTGGAACCGATTCTGGCGGAAACCTACGGTATCCTTCTCTATCAGGAACAGGTCCAGCAGGCGGCCCAGCAGATCGCCGGTTTCAGCCTGGGCGACGGCGACATCCTCCGCCGGGCCATGGGTAAAAAAAAGCCGGAAGAGATGGAAAGACAGCGGGAGAAATTCATTGAAGGCTGCCATAAAACCAGCGGCCTGACCCGCAAAAAGGCGGAAAAGATTTTTGACAATATGGCCAAATTCGCCGGTTACGGGTTCAATAAATCGCACAGCACCGGCTATGCCATCATCGCTTATCAGACCGCTTATCTGAAGGCGCATTATCCGGAAGAATTCATGGCCGCCCTGCTCTCCGGAGAAATCGGGGGCAACACAAAAAAAATGCCGGTTTTCAGCGGCGAAGCCCGTGATATGGGGCTGGAAATTCTTCCGCCCGATATAAACAAAAGCGCGGTCAGATTCCTGCCCCTTTCAAAAGCCGTCCGGTTCGGCCTGGCCGGCATAAAAAACATCGGCGTGGGCGCCGCCGAAGCTATTGTGCAGGAGCGCGAAAAAAACGGGGCTTTCAAAAATCTCACCGATTTCTGCGCCCGCATGGAACCCAAATTCGTCAACCGCAAAATACTGGAAACGCTGATCCGCTGCGGGGCATGCGACGGTCTTGGCGGGCACCGCGCCCAGTTGTTTGAGGCAATTGACCGTCTGTTGAGCCGCGCCGCGGCGGTCCAGCGCGACCGCCAGGCGGGACAGGGCAATTTGTTCGCCGCGCTCGGCGGGGATCACGCCGGCAATGCCGACGGTTGCCTGGCCGCCTGCGAGCCGTGGCACGAAAGCAAACTGCTGGCCGATGAAAAGGAACTGCTGGGCATTTATATGAGCGGCCACCCCTTGTCGCAGCATGAAAAACTGCTTAAATTGTACAGCCTGGCGCGTATCAGCGAACTGGCGGAACTGGAAGACGGCGCCGTAACCCGCGTGGGCGGCCTGCTTGAAAAGGTGGAAAGGAAAGTGTCAAAGGATAACCGGCCCTACGCCACGCTTCAGATTGAGGGGATTGAAGGCTCGCTGGAGGCGATCGTCTTCAACCAGGAGTTGCGGGAATACGAAGGGATCCTGGCGGAGGGCGCGACCGTGCTGGCCTGCGGGCGGATTTCCAAAAATGAAGAGAATGTGAAGATGTACCTGCAGGAAATATATCCCCTGGAGCAGGCGCCCTCCCTTTTTGCGGAGCGGCTCAGCATTCATTTGCCGGCGGCCGCGGTCAATGACAACCTTTTGCATGAAATCCGCAGCCTGCTTCAGGCGCACGCGGGCAATATTTCCGTTTTTTTCTGCCTTCAATTTCCGAAAGGCGAAGAGGTTTTTTTAAGCTGCGGGGCCGGGTTCAGAGTTATGCCGCGGGAAAGCCTGGTAACCGATTTGGAGCGGCTCATAGGGGAAAACAGCGTCTACGTGGCCCCCTTGAGCAGAGCATGCCGCAAGAACGACTCCGGCCGCCGTTTTAATGGCATGCGGCGGTAACCCCCTTGTTTCAGGCGTGAAAAGCAACTTGCCCGCGCTGCCACCGGCCGGGAAAAAATGATGGCGTCCCATGCCTCCAAACTGCCGGAGACCGCGGGAATTCCGCGGCCGCCGGAAATCGCCCTGCATTCCTTAATTTTTCCGGTTAAGGAAGTTTTCGCCAGGGGAAAAATATGTTGCTTCATGCCCCTGCCTTTTTCCGCCGCCGCTTTGTTCGCGCTTGAAATGAGGCGGACGCTCGGCCGTCCCCTCGTCATTATTACCGAAAGCGCCGCGCTCATGGATGAAATGCGGCGCAACCTGGATGCTTTCACGGCGGAAAAGGACGCCGCCGCAATCCTGGATTACCCGCCCCGCGAGGAGGATACTGCCGGCGGAAAGGGCGGGAAGCCCTCTGGGCGCGACAGCGGCCGCCCGGCGATCGCCGCCGGCGAACGTTTGCGCGCCTTGGCCCGGATCGGCGTCGCTCAGTCCCCTTTTTTGATCAATACCTGCGTCCAGGCTCTGATGCAGAAAACAATTTCGCCTGCGGCGCTCAACCGGTATGCCTTGCGGCTTTCCGAGGGAAAGCCGCACGATCCGGACCGCCTGGCGGCATGGCTGGAACAAGCGGGCTATGAGTTTGTTCCGGAGGTGCAGGAGAAAGCCCAGGCCGCCCGGCGCGGCGGCCTGGCCGATGTCTGGCCGCCGTCCGAGCCTCTTCCGCTCCGGATTGAATTTGACGGCCTGACGGTTGAATCCATCAGGCGGTTTGACGCGGTTGACCAGCGCTCGTGCGGCCGGGCGGGCACGGTCGTCATCCCGCCGGCCTCCGAATCCGTTTTAACCCGCGTCCCTCAAATCTCAAATCTTGAATCGCAAATTTCAAATTCTTATGATTCGCTGGCGCAATGTCTGCCGGACGAGACGGTTTTTTTCTGGGTGGAAAAGTGTCCGGCCGCGGCGGATAAAAGCGCCCGGCAGTACGGCGGAATCGCCTGCCACGCCGCACTGCACGAAAGCGCCTGCCGTGACGCCGGATTTTCCGGCGCCGATGTTTCCTTTGCCGCGCTGCTTGAAAATCTTTCCCGGCGGCCCTGTCCCCAGTGTTTTTCGGTTGTTGATTGCTCGCCCTGGCGGTCCCTGGCGCAAACCGGCCTTTCCCCGCATATATTGCCCGATGCTTTCCCCTCGCTGGATCCCGGTTTCCGGGCGCTCCATGATATGAGCCCGCCCTTGCAGTCGTTTTTGACCGTTGATGCCGCGCGCGAAAATCGTCGGCAATGGCTTGGCCGGCTGGAGGAAAAAGCGCGCGCCGGCATGGATGTGCATCTCTTTTTCAGCACCCCGGGCGCGCTTGACCGTTTCCGGAGCGCAAATTCTCCCGGACGGGATGTTTTTCATTTTCACCTCGGCGCCGTTTCAGACGGATTCCTGCATGACCAACTGCGGCTGGCGGTTGTTTCCGAGCCCGGACTGCTCTTCCAGGCGAAAACAATGCGCCGGCGCGCCGAAATAAAGGCCCAGCGCCTGGCGGAGCGCCGGGCCGTCTCCGG
>JAQUQV010000108.1 GCA_028715905.1 Kiritimatiellia bacterium | reverse complement strand
GCATTCCTGCGGCAAGGCCGATGAAATCATGGGAGACATTATCAATGACATGCGTTACGACGGAAAACACTCGTTTGAGGACGCGATCATGCCGGTGGAGGAGGCCTACCGGAAATGGGGCCGGGAAATAGCGATTCTCGGGGGGATTGACCTTGATTTTGTCTGCCGTTCGTCCGAAGATGCCATCCGGAAGCGCGCCCGGGCCATGCTGGAGCTGGCCTCAAAAACCGGCGCTTACGCCCTGGGCACCGGCAACAGCGTGCCGGACTATGTTGACGACGAAAAATATTTCGCGCTGATCGGCGCGGCCATGCAGGGTGGATAAACGTTCATTGCCAAGGTTAAAATTATGCAGAAAAAAACGAATATTCAAAAGGCGCTCAAGAGAAAATACCCGGAGCAGATCGTCCTGGTGACCACGGCCGTGCCCGGGGGCGGGGCGAACATCATGGCCGTGGGCTGGACCGCCATCGCTTCCGAGGAGCCGTGCATGTTTATGCTCGGCATTGACGACGGCGCTTACACTTACCAGCTGATCAGAAAAACGAAGGAATTCGTGGTCGCTTTCCCGAATGAAAAGATGCGCCGGGAAGTTCTCTTCGCCGGCACCCGACACGGACAACATTGCGACAAAATCGCCGCCAGCGGTTTGCGTCTGCAAAAGGCCGGCAAAGTCAGGGCGCCTCTCCTGGCCGATGCGGTGGCTAATTTTGAGTGCAAACTTGTGCGCGTCTACCGCCCCGGCGACTGTCCCTTGGTTGTCGGCGAAGTCGTGGCCGCCCATGAAAATAAAAACGCAGGCCTGAAACGGCTTTATACGGTCGGCGCCGGTTATAAAATGGCGGGAGTCAGGGCGCGGATGAAAGGCTGAAGGCAGACTTGTCCGCCATAGTCCGGCACTGCCGGACGACGGCGGAAGGCAGAATTTATGAAGTGAAAATCCGACCGGTTCGGTAATTATTCAAACATCAGTCAAATGGAGTAATAAGATGAAAGCAGTAGCGTTTAACGGCAGTCCGCGCGCGGATGGCAACACTTTTCTCCTGCTGAACTGCGTCCTGGAGGAAATAAAACGTTCTGGCATTGAAACCGAGCTGGTGCAGGTCGGCAAATGCAATGTGCACGGGTGCCGCGCATGTTACCAGTGTTTCAAACAGGCCGACCGGCGCTGCGCCTGTGCGGATGACTGTGTTAATGAGTGGATTGAAAAGATGCTGGCGGCCGATGCCATTCTGCTCGGTTCGCCGACTTATTTCGCCGATATTACCTCGGAAATGAAAGCGTTGATTGACCGGGCCGGCATGACCGCCCGCGCCAATGGCGCGATGTTCAGCCGGAAAGTGGGGGCCGCGGTGGTAACAGTGCGGCGCGGCGGGGCGATTCACGCCTTTGATTCGCTCAACCATTTTTTCCTCATCAGCGATATGATTGTGCCGGGGTCAAGTTACTGGAACTTGGCTTTCGGCCGCGAGAAAGGCCAGGCCGCCAAGGACGAAGAGGGCATGCGCACCATGCAGACCCTTGGCCGCAATATCGCCTGGCTTTTAAAAAAAATCGCATAAAGCGCGCTGCCTGCTTGAAACATGCTCGGGCTGCAATCTGAAGGAATGTCGGACATTGTGGCTCGCGGAATTTAAAGTCAGCACTCATACTTGCCGCCGCCGATGAATTCGCGCAGCAGCGAGTCATCCCGTATCATCGCATCGTCGGCCGTTTCCTGCAGGGGCGCGAGGAAATCGGCCATGCGTTTGGCGCGGATATACGCGTCCTGGCGCTGCGGGTCGGTGCGATACTGCCGTATGGCCTCGGGGAACCACTGAAACACCTTGTTTTTCAGGACAGGAATTTCATAGGGCAGGGCGCTATTGATGAGGAAATCCGCTGTGGCGATGAAGGGAATGATGTTCTGCAATTCGCTGCGCCGGACATAATGCCAGTGCGTGATGGTTTCCAGCGGAAGAGAATTGCGGTGGAGTTTGTCGCGGATCATGCGCCGCATGAGGCGGTTGTCAGCCCAGCGCATGAAGATGTTGTCGTCGGAGCGGATTTGCCCCAGGGTTTCAATATAGATTTTGAAAATGCTGGCCGCGGGGATTCCCTGCGTCATTTCAGAAAAGAGGCCGTGCAAACTGTCCAGGAGAAGAAGCTGGTTCTTTTCCAGTTTCATGCTTTGGACGTTCAGCGTGCGTTTGCCGGTTTTGAAATTATAAAAGGGGACTTGAACCGTTCGGCCTTCAAGCAGGGCGCATAAGTGTTCGTTAATCAATGCCAGATCCAAAGAGTGGGGCGACTCATAATCGTAATCGCCGAATTCGTCTTTCGGGTGTTTTTCCAGGTCAAAAAAATAATTATCCATTATCAGCGATTTGAATTCAATCCCGTCCTGCTTTATTTTTTCGCCCAGTTTCATGGTGGTGGTTGTTTTGCCGGATGAAGAAGGCCCGGCCACGATGATCACGCGCGCCTTTTTGTTTTTGCTGACGATTTCCCGGGCGCAGCGGGTCAGTTCGTCTTCATAGCGCTGGTCGGAATCGCGGACCAGCCCGGCAAAATGCCCTTCGGATATTATCCGGTTTAAGCCGCGCACGGTGTCACAGCCGTGATTGATGTTCCAGCGGAGCACTTCATATATTTTCTTGTAGGGAATGTTATCCGTGATCTCAAAAGATTTTTCCCTTCTTGAGCGGGCCTGGGCGCGCTGGGAGCGGTAGGCCATATAAGTTTTCGCGGTTTCAGTCTGTCCTTTTTCCAGCAGAATTTTTTCCACAATGTCCTGGATTTCCTCAACGCTTGGCGTGGAATCATGGCCATAGCCGGCCACGAGCGCGCGCTCAACGTCAAGACTGACGGCGTCCGCCAGCGGCCGGTTGCCCTTCCCGATTGAGGCCATCGCCCTGAAAATGGCCGTCGCAATCCGATCGCGGTCATATGGCACGAGGTTGCCTTCGCGTTTGATGATCTTTTCCGGGCTTTTTCCTGATGCTGTCATGGCGTTGTTTGATATTTCTACCTGTTTTTTCTTTTTGTTTCTACCAAAAAAGCTTGTTTTCCAACTTTCGTTCGTATATTCCTTGCGCTTCAGCAAGGAAGGGGGGCGCGGATGGAAACTCCGTTGCAACGGAGCCGATGGGGCATTGCCGCCGCGGCGGTTGTGATGCAGCTTTGCCTCGGGACGGTTTATGCCTGGTCGGTTTTCAAGAAACCTTTGATATCGGCACACGGTTGGGGCGAAACGGCGACCCAAACTGCCTTCATGATTTGCATCGGCATGATCGGCGTCTGCGCCGCTTTTGGCGGGGCGTTGATGGATAAAATCGGCCCCAGGAAAGTGGCCGCGGCCGGCGGCGTCATGTTCGGCCTCGGAACCATTCTGGCTGGGCTGGCCGACTACACCGGCAATATTTTCCTCCTTTATCTGGGCTTCGGTTTTATCGGCGGCGGCGGCAACGGCCTGGCTTACGTTACTCCGATCGCGACCTTGATCCGCTGGTTTCCTGACAAACGCGGGCTGGTAACAGGCCTGGCTGTAATGGGATTCGGCGCCGGCGCGTTTTTTATGGGACAGACCGCTCCGGTCATGGTCAACCATATCGGTATTGCCCGGACCTGGTTTGTTTTCGGGGCAATATTTCTGGTCTTAACGGTTGCCATGGCCCGTTTTTTTAAAGATCCGCCGCGGGACTGGCTGCCCGATGGTTTTGTGCCGGCGACTGCCAGGGCGGCCACGCCGGCCGGCTCATTGACTTTCCGCGAAGCTTTTTCAACCCGCCAGTGGTGGATGCTTTGGACGCTTTTTTTTCTCAATATTTCCGCGGGAATCGGACTTCTTTCCCAGCTTTCCCCGATGGCCCAGGAAATCCAGAAAGATGTTATCCGGGATCCTGCCGCGCTTGCCGTCGCCGGCGGCGCCGTGCTATCAGTCGCGTCTCTTTTCAACGGCGCCGGCCGTTTTTTTTGGGCATGGCTTTCCGACGGCATCGGCCGGAAAACGGTTTTGCTCATCATGTTTGCCAGCGCGGCCTTGCTCTATGCGCTTTTGCCGCAGGTCAAAAACGTCGC
The DNA here is from genome assembly GCA_028715905.1 of Kiritimatiellia bacterium. Taxonomy (NCBI): domain Bacteria; kingdom Pseudomonadati; phylum Kiritimatiellota; class Kiritimatiellia; species Kiritimatiellia bacterium. Next base: position 101 of record JAQUQV010000108.1, on the reverse strand, counting down.
TTTATTCACGGCGGCCGCCTGTTACCTGCTGGCGTGTTATGGCGGCGGATTCGCCGTCATGCCGGCGCTCGTGGCCGATTCTTTCGGCCCCGCCCATGTCG
>JAQUQV010000107.1 GCA_028715905.1 Kiritimatiellia bacterium | reverse complement strand
TGCCGGAGCGCATTCCCCCGGCCATTCCATATGGTCAGGCTGTCCTCTGCGTCGGCGCTCCCGTGCAAGAAATAGTCATAAGTCTCATACCCTCCCTGTATTTCATAAAAATCTGCGGCGTAATATTGCGAATTGTCCTTTCGCACCAGGAACAAAACCCGCCGATTGAGCTTAAGATCGGGATATGCGCGGCTTCCATCCACCGCGATAATTTGAACATTTTGGTTGTCAACATCCATGTATTCAACGTTTCCCCTGCTGTTTTTTTTCTCCTGGTCCTTATAATCTACCACCACCGCATTGTGAGAAGCCGAACGGGTTGTCCAATCGGAGATATTAACGTGCGAGTAGCCGATATCGGAAATCATTTCCCGCCCTTCCGCAAAAAGCGTAATGCTTAAAACATCCCGGTGGGCATGGACTTGATCCTTGCCATCCGTGAAAGAAACGTGAAGTTGTGTTTGCCGCCCATTGGTTTCGCCGGCCAGCATTGCATACCCCAGGGACGGCATAAGATAGGATTTTTGTTCAACGCCCGGCGCGCCGCGCCCCTTATTCATCCACGTGTCGCCGATCGGGACATTCCAGCCGTTCGGATATACCAGCTTTCCGGGCAAGGCGGCCGCTAAAGCCATATTGCCAAATTTCTTGTCCGGTATAAAATCACGGAAAACGGTTTTGCCGTAAAGAGGCGTATAACCGGGAGGATCAGAATATCCTGACAAAACGTTTGTTAGCCCGGCCAATGAACCGACTACTTGCCGGTGATAGGAAACGGTCGGTTCATGCCAAAAGGAATCAAAAAAGAAAAAATTCTCAAGAAAACTTTCAATTCTCGGAACTACGATATGAATATAATCCGGCGCGCCGGTAACACGCCCTGTTATAATCAGGTCTCGCCATGTTTTCGGCGACATGTTGCAATAATCTTCCCGGTTGGCAAGCACGCCTTCGGCCGCGCGGTGAAAAAAGCCGTCTTCAATATCCTTGTAAACGTCCATATGCGCAGATGCGGCATATTCCCGAAGAGATTTGCTGTGATAAATGCAATCATAACAAAGCACCAAATTCACCGGTATGTCATTGTATGCCCACCAACTCCAACGGGCGGTGCGGAAGTTCCCCTTCAGTTCTTCGGGCGGAACCGTTCCGTCATACCAGATAACTGGAGCATAAGGAAAATCAAATTTGTAGACAAAATCGGGAAAGCGCCGCGCAATGCCGCAGAGAATTAGCGCGGCCTTGCGCGCGTATTTTTCATCGTTGGTAAGGTGATATAACTGCCCAAGCCGCAATGCCATTCCCGAGAAATACGCTGCTTTCCGGTATTCCACTCCCGCCGGAAAAAAATATTTTTTTCCGCGTTCATTCTGGTAATAGCCGTACTCAATAACCTTGCCGGACGGGGCGGCAACCTTTATTTTGCCTGTCTCGGGACAGCTTTCGGAAGGAAACTCTTTGCGGCAGTATTTGCAGATTATTTTGTCCGGGGTTTCGGGAGACCATTCAAATCGGCTACCCTGGCCAAGCATATTGCCGCAATCAGGCGTAGGACAGGATACAAAGTAAATTCCGCTTTTTGTCGGCAACAGCGTAGCGATCATCTCGTCGGAAAGTTCCATAACCGGCGCGGTCTGGGAAATCAACAAATCTTTATCCGCTTTTACCGGGAAAACAGGGTGTTTCTCATGTTCCCGCGCCAGATAACGGAATTTGGTTGCGACAAGCGGAATTTCCGAAACCGATTCCGTCTGTTCCGTTGCCGCCTCATTTTTTGCCGTATCTGCGGCTTTTCTCCCGGTGCACCCCGGGAGGGTTATTAAAAGCGAAAGCGCAAAAATGCTGGCTGAAAAGTTCAGCAGCGGCGTATTTCTTGCGCGCAAAACCCTTTGAAAACAAATTGGTTTTTTTCTCATAATGTCCGCCGCTAATCACGTCTTTCGCCTGCGGACAATGTTCGCTGGCGCGAAAGCGAATGTTGCGCGATTTTCATGCAACATTCGGTTGTTACATTTGCAATTTACAGGAAAAAAATATCAGAATGCCGTTAATAAACGCAACCCCGTTTTGCGTATTTGTTTTCCCGATTTGCGACGCGGGCAAAAATCGATTCCTGTAGGTTTTATCCGTAAACAGCGATTGCATTTCTGGAAACTAGCATATTGCCAATTTAATTCTGCAACATTATGGTTTGGGCATGAAAAAGCTTAAACTGGAGCTGAAACGGCAGGATCGTTTAATTCTGAAAGAATTATCGAGACGCGGAGAACATCATGCGAGGGAGATGGTGCGAGCCAATATGTTGCTTGCGTTGGATCAAGGAATGGCAGATGCGACCATTGCGCAGATGTTGGGAGTGGAGCGGACAACGCTATGGCGAACAAGGCGGGCATATCGAGCGGGAGGATTACAGCGTGCGCTTTATGACATGCCACGGCCCGGCCGTCCGATGAAATATAAGATGCGGGAGCAATCTGAGATTGTAGCCTTGGCCTGTAGCAATCCTCCGGAAGGGCGCGAGCGTTGGACATTGACATTGCTAACCCAAGCGGCGCGTTGGCGGGAGGGAATGGCTCAATTAAACCGCGAGAGCGTGAGGCTGATTTTAAAAAAAACGAATGTAAGCCTTGGCTTAAAAAGATGTGGTGCACAGGTAGAATTACGGCGGAATACCGCCAGCGGATGTATGATCTTCTGGAATTGCAAACGCCGTTCTAATTTTGCCTGAAATGGCCGGAATGAAAACGGATATTCTTCCGGTGCGTACTCTTCATCGCGATTCGTAAAAATATTTTCTTATCTTCTTCTGCCGTCTGGTTTTTTTGGCGGCGGAACTTTTTTGATTTTTTTTATTGACCGGCATCTTTTTTTCATGCAATCTTTAGAATAGAGATATATAACTATGAATGAACATGCGTTATCGCTCGCAAATTGCGGCAAAATAAACAAAAATCACGCCATCCCGCGGTATTATCAGGTCAATCAAATATTGCGGAAGATCATTGCGGGGGCGCGCAAGGGCGACAGGTTGCCGACGGAAAAGGAAATGGCGAAGACTTTCCAGGTGGCCTTGCTCACGCTCCGGCGTTCGCTGGATGACCTTGTCGCGCAAGGTATTATTGAGAAGAAATGGGGGCGGGGGATTTTCGTGAAAAAGCCTCCCGCGCCGGAAAGAACGCTCTTCGGGCGAATTGGAATGACGGTGTTGCAAGGCAATGAATTCGTCAATCATCCCGCCCAGATAGAACTTATTCGCGGAATATGTGAAATTCTGGATAAACATGATTACCGCCTGGAACTGGTCGTAATCACTCCCGAAATGATCCGGAAGGGCGATTATTCCGGGATCACGCGCGCCGGCGTTTTGTCCGGCCTGATCGTTACCTTGCAACAGATACCGGAAAAAGATATTGCCGCTCTGCGGCGGCAAGCGCCATGCAGTGTGTTGTGCAATCGCTTTGACCATGAGGATACCGTGATGTTTGATTATCGGGCGGCGATGTCTTCCCTGACCCGATATCTTTTGCAATTGGGGCACCGGCGCATTACGCTGCTGAACGGTCCGGATTATTCCGGCGTCTCGCGGGTTGTGGCGGGAGAATATGAGGCGGCCATGGCCGCGGCGCGGATTCCAGACGGCGAGACGCTGGTTCTGCGTGCCGTTCGTTATTCATCGGAGGAAGGGGCGCGCCTGTGCCGGGCGGCATTTGGAAAGAAAAAACATCCGACCGCGCTGATAGCGGCGGATAATTTCATGGCGATGGGCGCGTTGGATACATTGAAAAAAATGGGATTACGTTGTCCGCGAGACGTGTCGCTCGCCGCTTTCAACGATTTTCCGCAGCTTGCCGCCGCGGAACCGCCCTTGACAACGGTGCGGCAGCCTTTTTATGAGATCGGTAAAGAGTTGGCCGGGAGAATTCTGGGGATGATCAGCGGCCGGCAATTTCATCAAAAGATCGTTATCCGCGGCAAACTGATCATCCGGCAGTCTGCGGCGCGGCCGGGGTAAAGCATGGGTAATCAAAACAATCTTCGTAAACATGAATGATTCAGGGACCATGAGTCCGCAACCGGAAATGCAGGGGGTATAAAAAATGCGCGAAAAGGATTTGCTGGATTGCGGAAATCCGGAATGGCTTGAAAGCCTCAAAGATCCCGTGCGCGCCAAGCTTTTGAATAAGGGGCGGCCGGATTTTGATGAGGTTCTCAAGTTGTTCCCAAGGCCAACGGGCGAACCGGCTTTTGATGCGAAGTTGATTGCGGAAAACATCAAAACGTTGTCTCCTTTTCCCCCCGTCAGTACCGGGCATGCACTGCTTGATTTGTCGGTCCAAACCGGATTGGCCATGATTGACGCGAC
>JAQUQV010000106.1 GCA_028715905.1 Kiritimatiellia bacterium | reverse complement strand
TCCGGCTCCTCCTCCGGCGGCGGCTCGGGGTCCGGCTCGGGGAATTCGATTTCTTCTTCCTCGCCCTCCGTCTCGCCCTCCGGTGCCTCCGTGCCGGACAGCGGCAGAATATCGTTTACCGCCTCCCGGACGGGTTGATTTGTTGCGTATATTGTCCCAGATCCTGTGACTAATAGAACTACGATAATCAGCGTGATTAATTTTTTATGCATATCTTCCACCTCCTACCTAATCATACCACAATCAGGAGGAAAAATCCACCTATACACCCGAATATCTGTGAAAATACCTGATGCTCGCCCCGGCGTCCCCGGATTCCTCCGCCGCGGTATACCGAATATTATTGTCGCCGGGGACCATCTCCCAAAGGCTGTATTTTTCATCCCTTACGACGTTGTAGAATACGCTCTCGCGGTTGTTGCCGTCCAGGTCCACGATCTCGACGCGCTTATTATTGAATTGCGTTGTGATCTCCAGGATCCGGCCCTCGGGGATTTCAATATCGACGATGATCCGCTCGCCGGTGGTCTCGTTTTCAATCATGGGATACCTGGTGTATCCTGTTACTGTGATTATGACGGGCGTCGAAACGTTGCCCCTGTTTGTGGCGGTCGCACTCGCACCCACCACGCCGAAGGTGCGGGGGAATTTCCAGGGGAACGACCAGCCGCCCCGGAAGCCGACCAGGTTTATGACTTCCTCCACCGGGTCGTAGAAATTCGGGTCGGGGGCCAACAAGTGAATAATCATCGGCGTGCTATGGCCCCTAGCTCTCGTAAATCTCGGGCCGCCGTCCACTTCGGCCGCTATTGCGCGGTCGCCGTAGGTAAATATGCCGGGTTCGTTTAAAGCATTAAACAGCCGCGTCATATAGGCCCGCCGCTCAAGTAACTGCTCTTCCGAATCGGCGAATACCTCAACGTACAATGTCAGGGGCCGCTCCTTCTGGTTCTTTTCGCGCACGGTGACGCCGTTTTGGTAGGGGGCGCGCTGCGTTTTTATTTCAGCCGGGGCGCCGCCCATGCCTTCGATGTATTCCAAATTGAAAGGCATCCCGAAGGTGAAGGTTTCACCGTTTACGGTCCAGGTTTTTGTGATCAATGCGGCACCCCCTTTAATCAAACAGGCTTCCCAGGGCTACTTCCTGCGTCCACTTTTCGAATTCGCGCTGCTGCTCGGCATGTGATTGTCTCTCGGGGCTATTGAACGTCGGGGAGAAGGTGTAGGTCTTCGAAACGCTGGGCTGCGCTTGGCCGGGAATTGCGCCCGCCCCGGCCACGGCGAGGTTTACGGGCATTTGCATATCGGAGAGGCTGCCGAATTCGTGCTGCAGCGTGCCGATGGTGTTTTTGGCGGTTTCCTCGATAGCGATCAGGGCTTGCTCGATATAGGACGGAGAGGAAATACCCAGGCCGTCCTTGAACCCCTCCCAGGCGTTTTTTGCGGCCCTTTTAGCGTAGTTGTAGAACGTTTTGCCAATGTCAAGAAGTTTCTTGGCCGCTTCCCATAAAATGTCTACAATATCTCCGGGCAATTCTTTTAATTTGTCAATCATGCCTCTGATCAGTTCCCCCGCAGCATTTTTTGCTTTAACATAAAGCTCTCCAGCCCAGTCAGGGATCTTGTTCGCCGTTTCGACTAGCCAGGTCCAGACATTGCCGGGGAGTTCCTTCATGTAGTTAATGAAGTTTGTGACCATCCTTGATCCGGTTTCCTTCGCCCAATCCCAGGCGATAGGCGCCCATTCTGCGAGCGCTTCGGCCAGCGCCGTTAAATGCTCCAGGATGTTACCGGGCAAGTCGATAAAGAATCGAATCATGGCGCCGATTGCATAGCCGGTCCAGTAAGGCAGGTCTTCGGTGAAGAATTTAAGCAAGAAGGCTCCCGCGGCGGATAAGCCCTCGCCAATGCGCCCCGGCAGAGAGGAAAACCAGTCGCCGACGGATTGAACAATCATGCCGACGTTCTCAGGCAGGCTCTGGAAGAAGCCAACCGCCATATCGATATCTTCCCTGGCCACATCGACCAGTAGATCGAAGTTCTTGATTATGGACGTTATGGCACCAACCGGGCCGAGTAACGCGCCGCTGCCCATGGTCATTGCCTGCTGCAGCCTGGGGCCGAATCCTTCTGTTAATTCCCTGACCTTTGTGCTCAGGGCAGAGGCGGCCACGCCCACACCGGCGATAACGGCCACAATCGCACCGGCGGCGGCGGCGGTTGTCCCCAACACGGCTCCGAGCGCACCAAGGCCCAGGCGCAAGACCCTGACCCCGTAAACAGGAGCGATTAAGCCCTTGCTGACCAGCGGCAGTATGCCGATGAGCTTGCCCGCCCCGGTGATAATGCCTCCCAGCACTATTAACACAGGACCGGCGGCGGCGGCTATGGCACCCAGAGTAATGATTTGCTTTTTCTGCTCGCTGTCCATCTCTCCGAAGGCTTTTATATATGGCTTTATCGCGTCAAGTATTTCAAGCAACACGGGGATCAGTTCTTCACCGAAGGCGGCGGCGGTCAGCTTGATCTCGTTTTTAAATAGCTGCAGTTGCGAGGCCGCGGTGCCGAAACGCAGCTCGGCCTCTTTATTCAGGGCGATATTCTCATCCCAGGCTTTGCTCCCGAGTTCAATGCTTTTGTTAAAGAGGTCGCTCGCCCCGGAGGCACGCAAGAGGGCATCACGGAGGCGGACCTCGGTAATCCCCATATCGTCTAAGACCTTGATCGCCGATGCGCCGCGTTCCTCCGCCGTGCTTAAGCCCTCGATAAAGGCTATAATCGCTCCGGCCGCGTTTTCTTCAAAAGCCCGCTTGAAGTCTTCCGCGCTCATGCCGGCCACGTTGGCGAAGTTCACCAGACCCTGGCCGCCTTTTTCCGCGGCCAGCTGCATCTGCACCATGACTTTGGAGAACGCGGTGCCGCCGGCCTGGGCCTCGATACCGACCGATGACAGGGCGCCGGCGAAGGAAAGAATCTGCGCTTCGGTCATGCCTACCTGTTTACCGGCGCCGGCCAGGCGGAGGCCCATTTCGACGATCTCAGATTCTGTCGTTGCTAAATTATTACCGAGTGCAACCACGGTCGCACCGAGGCGGTCAAACTGGCTCTGCGGCATCTGCGTGATATTCGCCAGCCGGGCTAATGCGGTGGCGGCCTGGTCGCTCGACATGTTCGTGGTGACGCCAAGCTTGGCCATGACCTCGGTAAAGCTCAAGATGTTTTCCGTCTCGATTCCAAGTTGGCCAGCCGCCGAGCCGATAGCGTAGATTTCCTCGGTGGTTAAGGGTAACTCACGGGACATTTCCCTGAAGCCTTCGCGCAGCTTCTCGATTTCGGCTTCCGTGGCATCAACGGTCTTAATCACGTCTGTGAAGGCGCTTTCAAGACTGACCGCGGCCATGACCGCTCCGGTGCCCAGAGCGAGCAGCGGGCCGGTGACGAAGGCGGTCATGGTCTTGCCGGCCTTGGTGAAGCCGCCGCCGATCTTGACCAGGGTATCGCCGGTCCTGGCTATTTTTTTGTCGATATTGTCTAACTTTTTGAGGGCTTCCTTATCATCAATGAAAATGGAACCCCAAAGCTTAAAGATCTCGATGATGGCCGCCCCCTTTCCCAGCTAGCGCCCCCCGTAGCGCTTATTCTCCGATAATAAAATCAGGCAGGAAATGCGGCCGGAGTATCCGCACTCTTCGCCCCGTCGGGCTATCCTGCCTGAAAACCGCTAAAGCGGCTTCGTAAAATTACCCTCTCCGCGCCTTCTTCTGCTCGTAAAAGTCGATCACCTTGCCCATTTCCTCCTCGATTTCTTCATCGCTCTTGTTGGTGCACATGTATTGCTTCGAATACAAAAGGTTTTTGTAGTCGCTGAAGCTGATCCATTTTAACCAGCCCAGGTGCATGTAAGGGTGAAGCGATTTCCAAAGATCCCAGGCTTCAACCTCAAGCCCCCGGTCAAGGGCGTGATCAATAAACGAGGTGTTAAGCGGCAGGTCCATGATCGCCGCCAGGTCGTAGGTTTTGGATAATAGTTCTACGATTTTTGGGGCTGCTTGGTATCCTTGTCGTCGGAGGCTAAGGCATCGGTAAAAAAATCAGTCACGCTTGAATCGGCGAAAAGCTCCTTGAAGAAGGCGATCGGGTTGATCTTTTCCGCTTCCTCCGGGGTGCAGTCTTTTGCGCTGGCCACGAAGTCGTAAATCTCCTGCTCGGCCTTGTGCGCTTTGCGGACGATCTGCATGAGCAGTTCCAACCCGAGCTTCATCCGGGCCGTTTTTGAATCGAATCCTTCTTCCTGATCTTTTTTCCCCTGGCTTTTGCCGCCCATCTCGCCCCTTAAAACTTCCACCAACTTCGAAACGTCGATATCGATCTTGTCGATAATCGCCGACAATTTGATCCCCTGTTTGA
>JAQUQV010000105.1 GCA_028715905.1 Kiritimatiellia bacterium | reverse complement strand
TCAAGACGTCCGTTTTCATGAAATGTATGGGCGCAGTTTATAAAGTCCGCCCTTAAAAATCAATTAAAGAAATATCTTCGGTTAATCTTTTGCCCGCTTGATTTTTTTTTGTAATTTTAATATCGTTGGCGCATATGTACAAGGAACTGAAAACGCCGGTCCATTTCCCGGATGTGGAAGGCCTTATCCTGAAGGATTGGAGCGAAAAGGATATTTTCGGGAAATCGCTGAAAATCTCGGGCAGAGAGATGGTCTTTTACGACGGGCCGCCGTTCCCCACCGGCGCGCCGCATTTCGGCACAATTTTCGTTTCCATCCTGAAAGACGCCCTGGCGCGTTTTTTTACCATGGCCGGCTTTTCGGTGCCGCGGCGCTGGGGCTGGGACTGCCACGGCCTGCCGATTGAAAACGCGGTTGAGAAAAAACTCGGGATAAAGGGAAAAACCGAGATTGAAAAAAGTTTGAGCGTGGCTGAATTCAACCGGTCCTGCCGCCGGCTGGTGGCCGACTGCAACGCCGCCTGGGAGGAGTACATCCGTAAAATCGGGCGCTGGGTGGATTACCGGAACGCCTACCGGACCCTGGACCGGAATTATATGGAGTCGGTCATGTGGGTCTTTAAGCAGTGCTATGACAAGGGGCTCATTTACAAGGATTACCGCGTAACTCCCTATTGCTATCATTGCGAGACTTGCCTTTCCATTTCGGACATCCGCGAGTCCGATTCAACCCGGCCGAAACAGGACCCGGAGGTTATTGTAACCTTCCAGGCCGCGGATGATCCGCCCGGTCTGCCCGCTTCGGTGCGCGGAAAAACCTATTACCTGGCCTGGACCACCACGCCCTGGACCCTCATCTCCAACCTTGTCCTGGCAATCGGGAAAAATTACCGCTACGTTGCCTTTGAGCACGAAGATAGGGTTTTTATCATGGCCCGGGACCTGCTCCCGCGCTGGAAGGGGGTTTTCGGAAATGCCCCGAAAATCATCCGCGAGTTTGACGGGCGGGAACTGGTCGGCCGGAAATATGTCCCCGTTTATCCGCATTACCGCGACCTGGCCCGGGAGGGTTATTTCAAAATTCTGGCCGCCGATTTCGTTACCCTTGAGGACGGCGTCGGGATCGTCCATTGCGCGCCGGCGTTCGGCGAGGACGATTACTGGCTTTGCAAACGCCACGGCCTGGGCGTGAGGAATCCGGTGGATTCCAGGGGGTGTTTCACCGCCGAAATTCCAGAATTTGCCGGCCGCAACGTGCATGAAAGTAACCGTGATATCATCCGCTGGTTGAAGGACAACCATGTCCTGGTTTTTCACGGGACGATAGAGCACAACTATCCCCACTGCTGGCGCTGCCGCACGCCGCTCATTTACCGCGCGACCGACGCCTGGTATTTCGCGGTTGAAAAAATCAAGGATCGGCTGCTTGCGCACAACGAGGAAATCAACTGGGTCCCGGAACACGTCAAGCATGGGAGATTCGGCAAGTGGCTGGAGGGCGCGCGCGACTGGAACATATCGCGTTCCCGCTACTGGGGCACGCCGATCCCGGTCTGGGAATGCGCCGACCCCGCCTGCGCGGAACGGCTGGTGCCGGGCTCGCTCGCGGAAATCAACAAATACGCAAAAAAACCACTGGAAGACCTGCACAAGGAATTTCTGGATGAAGTAACGATCCCCTGTCCAAAATGCTCGCGCGCGATGCATCGCATCCCGGAGGTGCTGGATTGCTGGTTTGAATCCGGCTCCATGCCGTTCGGCCAGTGCCATTATCCGTTTGAAAACAAGGACTGGTTTGAAAAGCATTTTCCAGCCGATTTCATCGTGGAATATCCCGGACAGATCCGCGGCTGGTTTTATTACCTGCACATCCTGGCCGCGGCGCTCCTGGACCGCGCCGCCTTCAAAAACTGCCTCGTGCACGGCACCCTCCTCAGCGAGGAGGGCCATAAAATCTCAAAGTCAAAAAAGAATTTCACCGACCCGATGGAACTGATTGACAAATACGGGGCCGACGCCATGCGCCTTTACCTGTTGAATTCGCCCGCGGTGGTCATGGAGGACATGAACTTCAACGACTGCGGCGTGCGCGACCAGATCAAGCAGGTCCTTTTGCCGCTCTGGAACGCCTGCTCGTTCTTTGTCACTTACGCCAATATTGACGGCTACACCGGCGATCCCGGCAAAACACCGGATATTTCCAACTCGTTCCATCCGCTTGACCGCTGGATATTGGCCGTGCTTTACCGGGCTGAAAAAAAAGCGGGCAACGCCTTCCGGACTTTTTACCTGAACCAGAGCGTCGCGCCGCTGGTGGAATTTATTGGCGAATTGACCAACTGGTTCATCCGCCAGTCGCGCGAGCGTTTCTGGGGCAACGGCCTGACCCCTGAAAAAAAGGAAGCTTACGACACGTTCTATTACGTCCTGGTTTCGCTTCTTAAAATGCTCGCGCCATCGGCGCCGTTTGTCGCCGATTATCTCTACAAAATGCTGACCGGCGAAGAATCGGTCCACCTGTCGCCCTGGCCGGATATCCCGGAAAAATACCGCAATGACGGATTGATTGAGGAAACCGCCGCGGCGCGCAATATAGTTTCGCTTGGCCTGGCCCTGCGCCAGAAGACAGGCATCAAAACGCGCCAGCCTCTGCCGGCCGTAAAAATTTCCCTGCCGTCGGGCATAAAGCGCGAAGTTGTCAGCCGGCAGGCGCCGATGATCAGGAACGAATTGAACGTCAAGAACGTGGAATTTATTGAAGACCCGGCCGCAATTGCCGCCCTGCGCGTGGTGCCCAATCCGCGCGTTATCGGGCCCAAGTTCGGCCGGGACGTCCAGAAAATCATTGCGGCCGCCAAGGCTGGAAATGTCCGCGAGGAAAACGACAAAATCATTGTCCGCGAAAATTCCCGGGAATGGACGCTGGACAAAGCGGACGTTGAAATCTCTTATATCGGCCAGGGCGGCGACGTGCTTTGCCAGAACGGCGTCCTTGTCCTGCTGGATACATGCCTTTCGCCGGAATTGAAGGAAGAAGGCGTCGCCAACGAGCTGAACCGCGCCGTCCAGGTAATGCGCAAGGAGGCCGGTTACGCGGTCAGCGACCGCATTGCGATGGAAATAGAAGGCGAGCTGGACGAGAAATGGAAAAAACATATCGCCGGACTGGCGCTGGCCGTTCAGGCAGAAATTCCGGAAAAAGAGGCGGACCTTTCGCAACGGCTGGAAATAGAGGGGCGGAATTTCAGGGTTGCAATCAGGAAATAGCGCCGCCGTCCGGCGGCTTGCGCGCCTTGCGCCGCGTCGGGGCGATGTATGTTTTGCCGTCCGGAATCGCCGCACAGGGATGCGGTTTCCTCCCCCCTAATTAAATACCAATTTTTCCCTCTCCGTTTCCGGCGGCGATGAAATCAATGACCTCGTCCCACCATTTTTCGTCCGCCCCGGACGGCCAGGAGTTGTGGCCTGCGGAGGGAAAAACCATGAGATGTTTTTTACCGGCCAGGCTGTCAAACAGTCGCCGGCCGTGCCGGCGCGGGACGACTTCGTCATGCTCGGCCAGCAGGACAGCCACGGGGCCGTTATAGCCGCGCAGATTGTTGATGTTGTCGTAACGGTCGCGCGCGAGCCAGCGCGCCGGCAGATAGGGGTATTTGGCCTGCGCCAGCTCCGGCAAATCGGCCCAGGGCGTGATCAGGATCACGCCGTTGATCCAGGGTCTTTCTTTCGCGGCCGCGGCGGCCACGCCGCAGCCGAGCGATTCGCCGACGAGGCAAATAGGAAGGTTGAATTCACGGCGGGCCAGATCAATCGTTGCGAGGGCGTCGGCCACCAATGATTTTTCCGTTGTTTGGCCCGCCCGGCCGCAGTAACCGGGATATTCCGCCAGGATGACGCGCCAGCCGCGGCGCTCCAGGGCGTCCGTGAAATAAGTTCTGTCCAGCGCCGAGCCGGCGTTGCCGTGCCAGACCATGAAAATTCCTTTTGGTTCTTTTAGGGGTGTGCTGGAAACGAATCCCCGAAAATTTTCAATATCCGGCCAGGGGCGTAGGCCGAACCGGGTTGAGAATTCCGGACGGGAATTGTCCGGGAAATAGAGAAGCCGTTCCTGCGAAAAGTAGACCCATAATACCAGCGCAAGGTAACCGGCGGCCAGCAATGCCAGCGGCCAGAGCGGGTTGTTATAAATGAGCATGACGGAACGCATGACTTAGCGCCTTTAACACGAGCGGCCGCTGTGAAAAAAAAGAAAATTACAAGAACACACAATAAAAATATTCTCACAGAGCGCAATGAGAACGCAGCGGAACTCTGCCCTCGGTGTTCTCATTGAGAAACATCGTTATTCAGTTCATTTTGGGTTGGGTTGCGGGCATGGGCCGAATTGGGGGACGGCATATCAAGCGTTTTTCAGTTCGGCCAGCAGGCATTGAATAACGTCCGCGGC
>JAQUQV010000104.1 GCA_028715905.1 Kiritimatiellia bacterium | reverse complement strand
TTGAAATGTTGATCAATGGATACAATGCGGACTGATAAGCCGGCATTGCGTGAAACATGAGCAAGTTGGATGTCAGGCGTTCGGAGGACCGCGCGCGAAGTGAGGATCGCAGAATGATTGGAGAGCGGGAGTATCCGCCGGCAAGAAAATGATTCTGCCAACCGGAAAAGTCAGGATGGGCGCGGGAAGCGCTGAAGCGGTGATAAGCGGCGTGAGAGCAAGCTGGCAAAGCGGGCAATGATCCGAATCATGACCATCGGGCGTTTCTCCCCCGCATCCGCCGGAGTGTTGCCCATGGCTGGTTCCGGGAATTGAACATCCGCACGTCAGGCCGTGATGCGCCTTGTGCAACGCCGGGGAAACTACAACCCCCAGGATAAAAACAATGCCCAGCAGTCCGCCGATAATCCGTTTCATATGAGCGGACATGATAACCGTCAGCCCCCTGACGTCAACATCAAAATCATTTGCCGATCAGCTTTTTAGCCAAATCAACGGCCGAAGCGGCGTCCGGCGCGTAGCCGTCGGCGCCGATTTCATCCGCAAACGCCTGGGTTACGGGCGCGCCGCCGATCATCACCTTGACCTTGCCCGCCAAATCCGAAGCTTTAACCGCGTCCACGAGTTCCTTCATGCTTATCATCGTGGTCGTTAAAAGGGCCGAGGCGCCGATCAGCGCCGCCTGATTTTCATGAGCAAGCCGGATAAACTTTGCGGCATCAACGTTAATGCCGGCGTCAATCACCTTGAATCCGCCGCCTTCAAGCAGCATGCAAACCAGGTTTTTGCCGATATCGTGCAGATCGCCCCTGATTGTTCCCATGACAACGGCGCCCAGCGGCTCAACGCCCGCCTTGACGAGAAGCGGCTTGAGAATATCCATGGCCGACTTCATGGCGCGCGCGGCAATCAGAACTTCCGGCACATAAACTTCATTTTTTTGACATCAGACTTTTGCGAGGGTTACCCGGCGCGATTGTCCTTGATACTTGCCTTTCCTTTCCCGGTAGGACACGCGGCATGGTTCGCCGCGCAAAAACAGGAGTTGAACAATGCCTTCATCGGCATAAATGCGGCAATCGGCGGCGCTGGCATTGGAAAACTCCAGGGTCAAGTGCCCGCGCCAACCCGGCTCGGCCGGCGTCACATTGGCAATGATGCCGCAACGCGCATAAGTGCTTTTGCCAATGCATAAAACAAGTATATCATCCGGCAGATTCAGCTTTTCCACGGCCACGCCAAGCCCGTAACTCCGCGCCGGAAGGATAAAGAATTTGCCCCGGCGGTCTGAGTGCAGGACGGTTTTTTCCAAATTGCCTGAATTGAAGCTCTTGGGGTCAACAACCGTTCCGGGAATATGACGAAACACCATAAAAGAACGCGTGGAAAGACGCACGTCGTAACCGAAACTTGACAGGCCGTATGAAATAACGGCCCGACCGGCGCGGCGGACCAATTCCGCGGAAAAGGGCGTGATCATGCCCCGGCGGGATAAGGCCACAATCTGCCGGTCATTCAGAATCATATTGTCTTTCTCCCTTTACTGCGTAAATGCACATACATTATTCCCGAATAAGACCCACCGCCAGCTCCTGAAATTGCCGAATTTCCGCCTCGCCGTATTCCGCGCCATCCGGTGAAAAGCAGCCTTCCGGCCCGCGAACGGGGACAAACTTTTGAAGAACATAAGCGCGCGCACCTTTGATCAACCCGCAGATATGTTTTATATCCTCAAAATTCAAAAACGATTTGCCGATGGTGGTTCTGAACTGATAATCCAACCCGGAACACATGATGATATCAATGCTCTTTTTGATATTCTCCCGGTTCACGTCCACACCGGAAACGCCGGCATATTTTTCCAGGGAAGTTTTGACGTCCATCGCGATATAATCAGCCAGTTTTTCCTTGACGATTCGTTCCAGTCTTTCGGGAAAACTGCCGTTCGTGTCCAGTTTTACGAGGTAACCCAGTTTTTTAACGGACTCAAGAAAGGGGAAAACGCCTTCCTGCAGCAAAGGCTCGCCGCCGGTGACGGTTGCCGCCTCCAGCGCGCCTTTTCTTCTTTCCAGGAACGAGATGATTTCGCTTGCGGGGATCGTCTTTTGGAAAAGGCGGCGGTCCACCAATGCCGGGTTATGACAATAGGAACAGCGGAAGTTACAGCCCTGGGTGAAAACCACGGCGCAAATCTTTCCGGGATAATCTATCAGGGAAAACTTCTGGAAACCGCCGATGCGCATTGTATTCTTCCGTTTTTGTCCCGCAAATATGATGAGGCCGTCTATGCAGGCACCTTTAACATTTTTCTCCGGACAAACTCTTCCCGCTTCCCTTTATTCCATTGGCTCACGGGTCTTAGATAACCAACGACGCGGGAATAAACCTCGCACTCCGTTCCGCATTGCGGACAGGCCGTTTGTTCACCCGGAAGATATCCATGACCGGGACAAATACTGAAAGTCGGGGTCAGGGTAAAGTAAGGCAGCCGGTAATTGGCGCAAATCTTGCGAACCAGATTTTTAACCGTGGCGGCATTCTCAATCTTCTCCCCCAGAAAAAGGTGCAAAGTCGTGCCGCCGGTGTATTTCGTTTGTATTTCGTCCTGTAAATCCAGGAATTCGAAAACATCTTCGGTAAAATTAACAGGCAACTGGGTGGAATTGGTGTAAAAAGGCGCACCGCCGGCTTTGTATTGTTTTTCATTGGCGCATATGATTTGGGGGAACAGATCCTTGTCTTTTTTTGCCAGCCTGTAGGCGGTGCCCTCTGCGGGTGTAGCTTCAAGATTGTAATTATCGCCGGTCTCCTTTTGAAACTCAATCAGTTTGTTTCTCATGAAGTCCATCACGGCCAGCGCGAATTTGCCGCTTTGCGGATCGGCGATGTCCTTCCCGAACAGGTTGAGGCAGGCTTCGTTCATCCCGATCAGCCCTATTGTGGAAAAATGATTTTTCCAGTATTTGCCGAATCTTTGCTTGATATTTCGCAGGTAATATTTTGCGTAAGGATAGAGGTTGGCTTCAGTGAGTTTTTCCAGTGTTTTTCTTTTGACATCCAGGCTTTCCCTGGCAAGCGCCATAAGCTTGCCCAAATGATCCATGAAATCTGCGGTATTATCGGATAAATAACCCAGCCGCGGGAGATTGATCGTAACCACGCCGATACTGCCGGTCAGGGGATTGGCCCCGAAAAGCCCCCCGCCCCTTTTCTGCAGATGCCTGGTATCCAGCCTGAGCCGGCAGCACATTGACCGGGCGTCTTCCGGTTTCAGGTCGGAGTTCACGAAATTAGAAAAAGACGGCACGCCGTATTTGGCCGTCAACTGCCATAAAAGGTCCAGGTTGGGATTATCCCAGTCAAAATCTTTAGTGATGTTGTAGTTCGGAAGCGGGAAAGTAAACACCCTGTCTTTGGCGTCCCCCTCCAGCATTACTTCCAGGAAAGCGCTGTTGAAACAATCCATTTCCTTTTGAAATTCCCGGTAAGTTTCTTTTAATGGCGCGCCGCCGATAATTACCGGTTGATTTGCAAAAGTCGGGGGCACGGTCAGGTCCAGAGTAATATTGGTAAAGGGCGTCTGGAAGCCAACACGGGTGGGGACATTCATATTGAAGATGAATTCCTGCAAAGCCTGCTTGACTTCCTTGCGACTCAAATTGTCATATCTGATAAACGGCGACAGCAAAGTGTCAAAATTGGAGAAAGCCTGCGCGCCGGCGGCCTCGCCCTGGAGCGTGTAGAAAAAATTAACCACTTGCCCCAACGCGCTGCGAAAATGCCTGGCAGGCTTGCTCTCGGCCTTTCCCGGCACGCCCCTGAATCCTTCCGTCAGCAAATCCTGGAGATCCCACCCGACGCAGTAGACAGAGAGAATATTCAAGTCGTGGATATGAAAATCACCGTTCAAGTAGGCCGTCTTGACTTCAGCCGGATAAATTTTATTAAGCCAATACGCCTTGCTGATTTCCGAAGAAACATAATTGTTCAATCCCTGCAGTGAATAACTCATATTGCTGTTTTCGTTGACCCGCCAGTCAGCCCGGTCAAGGTATTGATCCATTAAATCAAGATTCGCTTTGGATGCGATTTCCCTGATTTTGGCATGCTGTTCGCGGTAAATAATATAGGCTTTGGCGGTCCGGCGGTAAGAGGAAGATAACAGCACCTCTTCAACAATATCCTGTATTTCTTCCACCGTCGGCGGCTTGCGAGCCAGCGCGCTCTGCGCCAGCCCCAGGACCTTCAGCGTCAGCCGCCGGGCGACGTTTTTATCAAACTCGCCGGTCGCCGAACCGGCTTTTGCCAGCGCGCCGCAAATCTTTGCCGATTCAAATTTTACCGTCTTTCCGTTTCGCTTTTTTATCCTCTTAAACATATATGTCCTTTTTTTTACGCTTTCCACGGCAATCGGCAGGCGCGGGCTCCCGCGCGCAAGCCGCGGGAGCCCGAACTCTTTAAACTGCCTCCTACTTCACCGGGACACCGTCCGCTCCGCCCCATATCCCCTCGTTGTTCAGGATCACTCCGTTCGCCAGGGAATAAATGGACCAATAACCGGCGCGGTATACCGCAAGGTCGGATTTGCCGTCCCCGTCGTAATCTCCGGACACCGGCACGCCGTCCGCCCCGCCCCACACCCCCTCGTTGTTCAGGATCACTCCGTTCACCAGGGAATAGATGGACCAATAACCGGCGCGGTATACCGC
>JAQUQV010000103.1 GCA_028715905.1 Kiritimatiellia bacterium | reverse complement strand
GGCGGGGCCGCGTTCGGGCTTTCCGCGCAAATCTATAAATTTGAAAAAATAAAGCGCGCCAAGGCGGCCGCGCGCAAGGAACATCCGGATGTTGAACTGCTGGATTTCGGGGTGGGGGAACCCGATCAGATTGCGCCCGCCTCAATCCGCCGCGCCCTGAAAAAAGCGGTTGACGACCCCGCCAACCGCGGGTACGCCGATAACGGCATCCGTGAATTCAAAATCGCGGCCGCACAATACATGCAAAACTTTTTCGGGGTTGCCGGCCTTGATCCGGATACCGAAATCAATCACAGCATCGGTTCAAAACCGGCCCTGGCCATGCTGCCTCTCTGCTTCGTCAATCCGGGCGATCTGGTGCTCGCGACCGTTCCCGGTTATCCGGTCATGGCAACCCACGCAAAATACCTCGGGGGACAGGTTATGCAAATTCACCTGCGGCCGGAAAACAATTTCCTCCCGGATTTGAAACAAATTGATCCCGGTATCGCGAAACGCGCGAAACTTTTTTACGTCAATTATCCGAATAACCCGACCGGCGCCGCCGCCACGGAAGAGTTTTTTGACGAATTGATTGAATTCGCCGCCGCGCACAACATCCTGATCGTCCAGGACGCGGCCTACGCCACGCTGGTCTACGGGCAAAAACCGCTTTCCATTTTGAGCCGCCCGCGCGGCAGGGAAGTTGCCGTGGAACTGCATTCCATGAGCAAAAGCTTCAATATGACCGGATGGCGCCTGGGGTTTACCGCCGGCTCAGCGCCGGTTATCCGGGCCTATGCCGAAGTGAAGGACAACATTGATTCCGGCCAGTTCAAGGCCATCCAGCTGGCGGCCTGCGCCGGGATTGCCGAAACGACGATTTCCGAGCGTATCAGGAAACATTACGAACGGCGGCTCCGTAAAATGGTCAAATGCCTGCGCGCGGCCGGATTCAACGCCAAAATGCCGGGCGGCACTTTTTACCTTTATGTTCCTGCGCCGAAGGGGGCCGGGGAAACCGTTTTCAGCGCCGCCGAGGAAGCCGCCGATTATTTAATCAGGAAACATCTGGTTTCCACCGTGCCCTGGGATGATGTTTCGCCATCGCTGCGTTTTTCGGCCACCTTTGAATCGGCGGGACCGAAGGATGATGACCGGGTGTTGGCAGAATTGCAGGCGCGCCTGACCAAGGCGGAATTAAGATTTTGACGCCAAATGAAAGCGTTTGTTTTAACAGGTATAAAGCAGATGGAAATGCGCGATGTTCCCGCGCCGGAAATAAAGGCGCCGGACGACGTCCTGGTAAAAATCGCGGCGGCGGGCGTCTGCGGCTCGGACATCCATTATTACAAGACCGGCCGGATCGGTTCCCAGGTTGTCCAATACCCGTTCACGGTCGGACATGAATGCGCCGGCATCGTGGTGAAAACGGGGGCGGCGGTGAAACGGGTGGCGCCGGGCGCGCTCGTGGCGGTGGAGCCGGCCATGGCGTGCGGACAATGCGATCAGTGCCGCGCGGGCCGCCCGCACACCTGCCGCCGTTTGCGCTTTTTGGGCTGTCCCGGCCAGGCGGAAGGGTGCCTCTCCGAGTATCTGGTCATGCCGGAGGAATGCTGTTTCCCGGCGGGAAAAGGCATGAGCGCCGAACAGGCGGCCCTTTCCGAGCCGCTGACAATCGGGTTCTACGCGGCCAGGCAGTCGCTGCCGCTCAAGGGAAGGGAGATTGGCATACTCGGCTGCGGCCCGATCGGTTTGAGCGTGATGATTTGCGCCCGGACCATGGGCGCGGCGCGGATTTTTGTTACCGACCGGCTCAACGAACGGCTGAAAGTTGCGGGGAATAACGGCGCCGGCTGGACCGGCAATCCGGAGGAAGAGAACATTGTTGAAAAAATAGCGCGCGAAAATCCCCTGCTTCTGGACGCGGTTTTTGAATGCTGCGGACAGCAGTCCGCTCTGGACCAGGCCGTGGAACTGCTGAAGCCCGGCGGAAAACTCATGCTGGTCGGCATTCCGGAAACCGACCGCGTTACGTTCGTGATTGATAAAATCCGGCGCAAGGAAATTTGCGTCCAGAACGTCCGGCGCCAATGCGGCTGTCTTCGCCCGACGCTCGCTCTCATGGCGGGAGGTAAATTGAAGGCGGACTTCATGATCACCCACCGGTTTGGATTTGAACAAACCGGGGAAGCTTTTGACCTGGTGGCCGGATACGCGGACGGCGTGGTCAAAGCCATGATTGGTTTTCCGCTGTAAGGCGGCCGGGCCGCAACCAAAATACATTCTCTTGCAAAGGCGCAAAGAACGCTGAGAACAAATAGACTTTGCGAGCTTGGCGGCTTGGCGAGAGATAGTTGGTCGTTTTATGTCAAAATCATCGCAAACACAGAGCGCCCGCCGCCTGAAAATAGTCAACCGCAAGGCGCGGCACGATTATTTTATCCTGGAAAGATTTGAAGCCGGCATAGAACTGCTGGGGACTGAGGTGAAGTCCATCCGCGAGGGCCAGGCGGACCTGACGTCGGGATTCGCGGGTATTGAAAAAGGACAGGTTTTTCTCCGCGATCTCCACGTCAGGCCGTATGAATTCGGCCACCAGTTCAATCACGACCCGCGCCGGCCGCGCCGTCTGCTCCTGCATAAAAACGAAATAAGAAAAATGACCGGCGAACTGGCGCGCAAAGGCATGACCCTGATCCCCTTGTCGCTTTACCTTAACCAGCGCGGCCTGATCAAGGTTGAGCTGGGTTTGTGCCGCGGCAAACACGCGCCGGACAAACGCAACCGCCTGCGCCAGGAGACCGTGGAACGCGAAACGGCGCGCGCCGTTGCGGCCCACGCCCGCCGGTGAAAATTGAAAATTTGTTTTTATTAGGCTTGTCCGTTGACTCACGGAAAAAAAAGACGCCGTAGGCAGAAGCGAGATATGTGCTTCGATGACTCAAAAAAACCGAAAAAAAATTTGACAATTAAACAAAAGATGTTATTTTATAAAAAATATTGCGCGCTTTGTGCTGCGGTTCAGAAAAAAACGGGGCGGGGGCGCTACTGACTGAATAATTCTTTTGGGAGGAAAAATGAGCAGATTCGTTTGCCAATCATTAAAGAAACCGGTTTCTTATACGGCCCGGCTGTTCTGCGCGATGGGCCTGCTGGCGCAGGCAACGGTCTTCGCATCGGGCGAAAACGCCGGCGCCGGAAAGGAGTCGGCGGATTATATCAACCTGCTGAAAAATGGCGGCTTTGAAGATACCGGAGTGGATGCCCGCTATCCGCTTGAGTGGCGTTACGCCGGCGGCAAGGTTCCCGGCGAGTGGGAATTGACACGGCCTGAGCATGCGGGGAAGCAGTGCGTGCGGCTCAGGTCGGATCAAGACGGATATCATGGCGGCGTTTATCAGACTGTCAGGATTGAAGGCAACCGGAGATATAAAGTGTCGGTCTGGATCAAGGCCAACCTTGCCGAAAGCGGGAAACTTACGCCGCTATATGCTGAGGGCCGCTATAATTTTCTGCAGGACGGGCAAAGAAAAGACAAGGGTTGGAGCGTGAGCGCAGGCGTGAAACGCGGTGAATTTGACTGGCAGTATGTTGAAAAGACCTTTGAAATGCCCGCGGACGCGCTGGGGACATTTTCCGTGCCTGTGTATCCGGCGCTTTTTTACGGCCGGGGCGAGGTTTGGGTTGACGACATGCAACTGGTTGATTTAGGGCCTGTCAAGTTGGGCAAGGAAACGTATTCGCTGACATTTGAAAATCCCGCGGCATGGAAGCTGTCGGCGCATGTCAACGAAAAGCCGGCCGAAGCGCCGAAAGACTGCGCCGCGCAAAGCGATGATAAGAACCCGTGCGAGGGCAAGCCGGGATTGAAATTAAAGTATGTTTTTACTTCGGTCAAACATGACGCCGTTCTGCTGACGGCGGACGCGTCCATTGCCGGGGGAACGATGCTGGCATTGCGGGTATATGGGGACGGTTCCGGGCATGAACTGGACGCGGCGCTGTATGACAAGAGCGGGGAAGCGCATTATCTGCCGCTCGGTCCGGTTTATTGGCGGGGGTGGAAGACGGTGTACAAATCATTTGCCGACCTGATCAGGGGGCCGGAGAGCAAGTGGGACGTGTCGTGCGAGCATTGGGGCGGGGACAAGAACCAGACCCTGGAGTTGCCCATAACGCGGGTAACTATCGGCCTGAACGACCGGCCGGACGGTTTCAAGGGCAAAGGGGAAATAACGTTCGGATGGCTGAAGATTTATGAATAACAGACAGTGATTTGAAGATGAATTCTTATCTCGGCGCACTCTGCGTATCCAGCGCAGCGGGTGGTACAATTAACCGCAGAGAAGGCAGACCCGTAGGAGCGCCCCGCTGGCGCGATGATTCGCCTCGGCGGGGCGAGGCTCCTTGGGCAGAAGGCAGAAGAAAGGAAAAACAAAATGACAACAACAGCGGAGAACAGCAAGTTTCTTTCGGTTTTGAATAATCCAAAATTTAAAATCCAAAATCTAAAATTGGCTGCAGGTAAAACCAGCGCCGGAATATTTGCGCTGGCGGCGGCGTTTTTGCTCGCGGCCTGGAACGGGCATGCGGCGGAAATGTTCGTGCCGAAAGCGGCCAAGCCGCCGGCGATGGATGGACGGATCGATGACGAGGAATGGTCGGCGGCCGCTAAATCGGGCCAATTCGTAATTGTCGGCCAAACCAACGCGGCGTCGGAGCAGACCGAGGCGTTTCTCATGCGTGATGACAAGAATCTCTACGTCGCGTTTCGCTGTCATGAATCGCAGATTGACAGGATAAAAGCGGATGAAAAGACAAGGAATGGTCCGGTGTGGGGTGATGATGACG
>JAQUQV010000102.1 GCA_028715905.1 Kiritimatiellia bacterium | reverse complement strand
GGGAGAATGGTTCCGGTTTCCAGATAAACATCAGCCTCATGACGGAGTTCCGTGAACTTTTCAGCTCCGGCCACGTCGGCCAGCGCCTTGGAAGCCAGCGCCGTGCGCACTTCCGCGGCCGGCTTGGAAAAGTCGGCATGGTTGAGGAAAGTGTAGGCCGTCACGGCCAGCAGAACATACATCATGGTGGAAAAGCCTCCCCGCCATGTGCCGAGAATTCCGGCCATTTTCTGTTCGTGCGGCGTGACGGCTGCCGTATTGTACCCCTGAGTCCCGCACCACGACATGCGGTTCAAGACGAGGGCAAACACGCCGATGAGCACATAAACCAGGTTGAAATCGCGCAATTGCGCAATATCGTATGGGTTGAGCATGCTTTTGCCGGCGGGACGGTCAAGCAAGGCCGGCGCAATCTGGTCAAACCATGAAAACTTGAGGATTATATACGCCACAATAATCAGATACATCGGATAGCTCAGAATGCCCTGCACGCAGTCGGTTACCATGATGGTAATCTGTCCGCCGAGCATGATGATTGCAACGGCTATTCCCAGGAAAAGGGCCATTAACAGGCCGAAAGTCGGGAAAGCCAGGCCGAGAATGTCCACGTTTAACGGCAGGTCGCAGAAATAAATAAGAAACCTGGCGCCCACTGCGGGAAAAAGAGCATAGTTGACTACGCCCGAGATGGATTGCAAGATGGCGGCAAATATCCGGAAGGATTTGTTGTATCTCATCTCAAAAAACTGCCCCATGGTCATGGCGCGGGTTTCGCGGAAACGGTAAATGCAGTATCCGGTCAGGGCCAGGGTCATGCTGACCGGAAGCATAATCTGATTCCAGAACGAGAAGGCGAATCCGGAATTGTAATACATTTCAAATATGGCCACGAGGCTGATCAGCCCCATGCTGGCTTCGCCGCTGGCCACCGCGACTACGTAACGGCCCGCCACCCGGCCCGCGGTCAGAAAGTCGGAAACTCCCTTGACATACCGCTGGCATTTCAAGCCGATGTACAGCACGGCAAAGAGCGGGATGCTAACTATTATCCAGTCTATCCAATGCATGGTGTTATTCCTTTAAGTCCGCCGTTTTTTCTCAGAGGTTTTTCACGTCTTTGCGGCCAATGCCTTGCAGGCGTTGGGGCAAAGTAAATTTTGCATGTAACATGCAAAATTCAGGCATTAAAAGCGCGCACGAATAAATGCTGAAATATAATGTCTCCGGAATGGGATTACAAGGTTTTTTAATTCCAGAAAAATCTTGCAATCCGCGCCCGGGAATATTACAGATTTCCATGACGCCCTTTTTGGAACGTTCGTTTAAAACACAACTGTTATGCTGGCAAAAAAGCGTATGTCCGCGGAAAAGATGCTGAGGAGCCGGCTTGTTGCCAGCGCAGTATCAGCGGCGGGAAACGCTTATGCCCCCTATTCAAAATTATCCGTTGGGGCGGCTTTGCTGGTTGCCGGATGCAACCTCATTGTTACCGGCGCCAATGTTGAAAATGCGTCCTACGGCCTTACGCTTTGCGCCGAAAGGGCGGCGCTGGCGGCGGCGGTTTCCGCCGGCTATCGCCGTTTCGCGGCCATCGCCGTGGCGGCTTCCGGCCGCCGGCCGGCCGTGCCCTGCGGCGCCTGCCTGCAGGCGCTGGCTGAATTCTGCGGGCCGGATTTAATCGTGCTGACGGCCGCCGGGGCAAGCCCGGGCCGGGTCAGAATTTTCAAATTGCGCGATTTGCTGCCGCGCGCCTTTTGTTTCCGGACATGAATAGCATGCAAAATGATTCGCCATTGGCGGAAGGAGCCGGAAAGATCGTTTCGCGCCTGCGCCGGGCCGGATTTCAGGCGCTTTTCGCCGGCGGATGCGTGCGCGACATGCTCCTCGGCCGCGAACCGAAGGATTTTGACGTCGCTACCGACGCTCCGCCGGACCGCGTGCAGGAATTGTTTCCCCGCTCGTTTGCCGTGGGCAAGGCGTTCGGTGTCGTGCGCGTCGGCATAAGGCGGAAAATTTTGCCCGGGAAACCGTCCGCCGCGCCGCAGACTGATTATTACGAAGTGGCCACCTTCCGCGCCGACGGAGTCTACCGGGACGGGCGGCATCCGCAATCGGTTGTGTTCGCCGATGAGCGCGCCGACGCCGCCCGCCGCGATTTCACGATCAACGCCATGTTTTTTGACCCCGTGGAAGGCAAGGTTCGCGATTATGCCGGCGGGAGAGAAGACCTTGAAAAGAAAATCATCCGGGCCGTGGGCGAACCTGATCAGCGATTTCGGGACGACCATTTGCGCCTGCTGCGCGCCGTCCGTTTTGCCGCGACTTTTGATTTTACGATTGAATCGGGAACGGCCCTTTCCATAAAACAAAACGCGCCGTTAATCGGCCGGGTCAGCGCCGAAAGAATCCGGCAGGAATTGACAAGGATACTGCTGGAGGCCCGACGGCCGGGCGACGCGCTGGAGATGATGAATTCTTTGGGGTTATTGCATGAAATTCTGCCGGAACTTGAGGCAATGCGCGGCCAGGAACAGCCGCCCCAGTTTCATCCCGAAGGAGACGTTTGGACGCATACCGTCATGATGTTGAACGCGTCGGCGGCATCCCCGCCGGCCGCGCGCGGCGCGCGGCTGGCTTACGCGGTTTTGCTCCACGACGTCGGCAAGCCGGCCACGGCGCGCCGGGCGTCCGACCGGATTCGTTTTAACCGCCATGCCGAATGCGGGGCCGTCATGGCCGCGGCAATCCTCCAGCGTTTGCGCCTGCCTTCCGCGGATATCAAAGCCGTCAGTTATATCATCGGAAATCACATGCGTTTCATGGAAGTGCGCCGCATGCGGAAATCAACCCTGCGGCGACTGGTAACTGCCGCCACTTTTCCGGACGAGCTTGAATTGCACCGGCTTGACTGCGCCGCCAGCCACGGCGATATGCAGAATTATGTTTTTCTGACGGATTTTATGAAGAAATTCAAGAATCAGCCGGTTTTGCCGCCGCCTTTGATCACCGGCCGCGACATTATTGCCCTGGGCGTTCCTCCCGGTCCGGCCGTGGGGCAATTGAAAAAAAATCTTTACGACGCCCAGTTGGAAGGCAGGTTTGCCGGACGGGCCGCGGCGCTGCGCCAGTTGAAAAAAGAATTGACGGTGCAAAATTAAGGTCATGCATAGGAATTTCAATCTTGCCGCAAAAAAGCGCACAATCAAGGTAGGAGACGAACCCCTGTTCGGCGATGCATCT
Organism: Kiritimatiellia bacterium; assembly: GCA_028715905.1. Classification (NCBI taxonomy): domain Bacteria; kingdom Pseudomonadati; phylum Kiritimatiellota; class Kiritimatiellia; species Kiritimatiellia bacterium. Next base: position 1,616 of record JAQUQV010000102.1, on the reverse strand, counting down.
GGTGTTTGGAATCGCCGCATGGGGATGCGGTTCGTCCGGAATCGCCGCATGGGGATGCGGCTCCTACGTCTATCAAATACAGTTGCCGCTTTTGGCGGACCTAATTCAGTTATGTTTTTTTTATTGATTTTTTTAGAAAATGAATTATCTTTAATAAGCATGCTTAAAACTGACTGGTTTAATCCTGAAAAAAAAGTTGAAAGGCGTATTTTATGAGCGATCATGCGGCTGGCAAAAAAAATTTCAATTTGCTGATTGTTTCCATTCATCATGATCTGACCGAAGATTTTCTCGGCGCGATCGCGGCGGACGGCGGCAATGAGTTGACGATCGGCAGCCGGAGCATCATGCTGGATGTCGTTGCGGGCGACCCGTCCGAAGACTCCTCTTTCCGGGAACGCGTTTCCAGGGCGAACATGATCGTAATGATGGTGCGTTTCCTTGACGTGCTGTCGCTTGACAAAATCAGAAATGTTTATCATTACCTGGCGCAAGCCGGTTCTGTTCCGAAAGCGATTTTTTATCTGCGGGACAAGGGCGAGCTTGATTTTAAGATCAGCTGTCCTTCCTGCGGGCAGAAACTATGGCTGCGCGATACCGATGTGGGAAAACGCGGCCGTTGCCCGAATTGCAGCAAGCCGTTTGTGATTCTTTCCCAGGCCGATCATTTAAAGACCCAGTTGCTCCTGCCGGAGAACGTGCCTTGCTATCGGGTTATTGCCAAGGATACCGATTCGTTCCGCAGTGCCATCGTCAAGCTGCTTGAAGCGCAGGACATCGGCGTAACGCCCGCGGATGCTGGCGTAAGCCTTGAGGCGTTGAAACATGCCACCGTCCGCATTCAAGTGCAGGATGTCTGATCATGGTCTTTACCCGTTTCATTCCGGCGCGCGGAGTTCTGCTGGCGGCGGCTTTTGTTTTTCTCTTCCAGGCCGGATGCGGCCTGTTCGCGCCGCGGGGAAAAACGCTCTCCGTCAAGATCGCTCCCCGGGTAAAGATGCGTTTTGTTTACATTGAACCCCTCAAAATATTTGCCGGCAAATATGAGGTCAGCAACCGCGAATATCGCTGTTTCCGCCCCGCGCATTCCAGCGGCAGTTATGAGGGGATGAGCCTGGATGGCGACCGCCAGCCGGCGGTGAATGTAAGCTGGAAGGACGCGAACGCCTTTTGCGCATGGCTCACGAAAAATTACGGGGCAACCCCGGCCGGCAGTTTTGTTTTTCGCCTGCCGACCGAGAAAGAGTGGGAGACTTATGCCGCCGGCGGTTCCGGCGCTGAATTTCCGTGGGGGGCGTGGCCGCCGCCGAAGCATTTGAATTATTACGGCCGGGAAAACAAGGGCGTTGCCCAGTCGCTGGAAACTTATGATGGTTACCGCGTGTCCTGCCCCGTGCATAAAAGCTGCGCGAACGCTCTTGGCTTATACGGCGTGGCCGGCAACGTGTGGGAATGGTGTCAGGATAAGGACGAGCCGCAGAGCGCCATGCGCGTGCTGAAGGGAGCCTCGTGGGCGGATTGCGCCCCGCTCTTTCTGCGCACCGGCCGGCGCAGCGCGTATGAGCCCGACTATAAATACATCAATCTGGGATTCCGCGTCGTTGCTGAGCCCTCCG
>JAQUQV010000101.1 GCA_028715905.1 Kiritimatiellia bacterium | reverse complement strand
GACTTCCTCCAGCCAGAGTCCCGGTTCGGGTTTCTTTTTTACGATCGCCTTCATTTTTTTCATTTTTAATTTCTCTTTTCTTTTTTAATTTAACCGGGAAGATAGTAATCTCTTTCGCGCTTGAATAAAAGTTTTTTTTTGGATGGAATCTCCCGGTTTTATCCGGCCGGGAAGGATTTATGAAAACGCGCGTCATATGTTTTGATCGGGCGTTATCCTACCATGACGCCCTGATGCTTCAGGAGGAAATACTCGCGGCGCGGATCAGAGACCTGGTCCCGGACACGGTGCTTTTTCTTGAGCATACTCCGGTTATTACCTGCGGGGTCCGCTCCAGGCCGGAGCAGGTTCTGTTTTCGGAAGGGGCATTAAAGGCGAAAGGGATTGAACTTGCAAAATCATCGCGGGGCGGCGCGGTAACTTTTCACGGCCCCGGCCAGCTTGTCATGTATCCCATTATCAAGCTGGGGGCGGGGGGGGCGGCCGCGGCGGACGGGGCGGGGGGTGTGCGCGGTTATCTCAGCGCCCTTGAAGAGGTGGCCATCCGCACGGCTGAGTTTTTCGGGGTGCGGGCCTGGCGGCGCAAGGGCATGACCGGCGCCTGGACGGAGGGGGGCAAGCTGGCGGCCATCGGGGTACGGTTCAGGCGCTGGGTATCGTATCACGGCATGAGTTTCAACGTGCACCCCGATTTGTCGGGATTTGCCGCCATTATTCCCTGCGGACTGGCCGGCGAAGAGGTGGCTTCGCTGGAAAAGCTGCTGGGAAAAGCCTGCCCCGCATTGCATGAGGTTCGCGAAGTCATGGCGGAGCAATTTGGCGCCGTATTCAACCGGAAATATCCCGCCCCGGATTAGCGATGCTTTGCCGGCCTCAACGTCAAAAAGAAAGCTTTGTGACGCCGGATCGGGGAATGGCTGAAAATTACGATCGGATTTACCGCGCCTGGCGCGCAGGAAATTAAGGATGTGATTTCCGTTTGACATTTGAATGGGGAAATCTAAACTTTGAAAATATTGCCGCATGTCCCGTTTTATAACCAGTTATAACGAAAGACAAAGCGGTGTTTTTTTAATGTCAGTCAAAGGCGGATTTCATTTTCCAGAATTGAACAGTCGCGCATTTATGATGAATAAAATCGACAAAAAACGGGGGCGATGATGCGGAAATTAGCATTGTTTGGCGGAAAACCGGTCAGATCAGCGGGTAAACAATGGCCGGCCTGGCCAATATGGGATGAACGGGAACGGCGCGGCATTGGCAAGGTGCTGGAGTCCGGCAAGTGGTGGTATGGAGAAAAGGTGCGCGAATTTGAGGAGGCTTTTGCCGCCTTCCAGAAGGGCAAGCATTGCGTTACGGCTTCCAGCGGCACCACGGCCCTGGAGACCTGTCTCCTGGCCCTCAACATCGGCGCGGGCGACGAGGTGATTGTTCCGGCCTACACCTTCATGGCCACGGCCAGCTGCGTCATGCGGGTGGGGGCAAGGCCGGTTTTTGCCGACGTCAACCCTGCTGATTACTGTGTTACCGCCGATTCGGTCGCGGCCGCTATCACGCCGCGCACCCGCGCGATCATGCCCGTCCATTTCGCGGGCTTCATGGCCGATATGGACGCCATTATGAAGCTGGCGCGGAAGCATCGTCTTAAAGTAATTGAAGACGCCTGCCACGCCTGGGGAACTGTCTGGAAGGGGAAATTCGGCGCGGGCGCCATCGGCGACTGCGGCTGTTTCAGTTTCCAGGCCAGCAAAAACATCACCGCCGGCGAGGGCGGCGCCATTGTCACCAACGATGAAAAACTGGCTAACATTTGCCGGTCATACACCAATTGCGGCCGCGGGGCAAACACCCCCTGGTATCAGCATTTTCTGATGGGAAGCAACCTGCGCCTGACCGAGTTCCATGCGGCCATATTGCTGGCGCAGTTGGGCCGTCTGCCGCGACATATCGTCCGGCGCGAGGCAAACGCGAAAATATTGAATAAACAACTGGCGGGAATTCCGGGTTTATACCCGGTGCCGGACGACAAACGGGTGAAGCCGCGCTCTTATCATCTTTTCTGCATCCGTTTTGAGCCCGTGGAATTCGGCTGTTCGCGGTCTTTGCTTATCAAGGCGGCCAAAGCCGAAGGGCTTGATCTCGTGCCGGGTTATCCGATGCCGCTCTACAAGCAGCCCATGTTTGCCAACCGGCGGGAGTATAAAAAAATGTTTCTGCCCGGCACGGAAAAACTGTGCCGGGAATCCGCCCTCTGGTTCCGGCATCATCTTCTGCTGGGCACGCGGGACGACATGCGGGATATCGCCGCGATCTTTCGCAAAATCAGCGCGCACGCCGCGGAACTGGCTGCCGGACCAGGTCGCGGTTGAAGTAGCCGGCAATCTTTTCCGGCACGTCCGTGATCTTAACCGGGATTGATCCGTGCCGCAGGGAGTGGGCCGCCGCGCAGCCCGCCGCCACGCTGTAACGCGCCGCGACGGCTGAGGTTTTTATTCTGGTTTTTCCGCGGAGATAGCTTAAAAACTCATTCACGATCCGCGGGTCCGCCCCGCCGTGGCCGCCGGGGTCGCGGGGAATGAAGAATTGCTCGTCTCCGTACGGCTGATAATAGTTCTGCTTGTTCCAGAGCCGGACCACGCATGCCCCGGGCACGTCGCCGAAGTTTTCAAGGCGGCCTTCCGTGCCGATGATGGTGTAATTGCGCCAGCCGTCGGGCGTGTAATGGCATTGCTGGTAGGAGGCAAAGACGCCGTTTTGGAGTTCCATCAGCATCATGGAAATATCTTCAACGTCAATCACCGGGTTCAAGCCTTTCTGCTTGAGCGGCGGCCAGTTGTCAAGATGCCAGCTGGCGTCGCCGCGTTCCGATTTTGGATGGCGGTCCTTGATTTGATCATACACGGTCAAACCGCCCATGGCGCTCACCAACCGGCTGTGTCCGCCGCAGAGCCAGTGCAAAATGTCAATGTCGTGCGCGCCTTTCTGAAGGAGCAGACTGGTGGCCTTGGACCGTTCGGCGTGCCAATCCTTGAAATAGGCGTCGCCGCCATAGGAGACGAAATGGCGGCACCAGCCGGCCTTGACTTCGCCGATGGCGCCCTGGTCAATCAATTCCTTCATTTTGTTGGTGAACGCCATGTGGCGCATGTTGTGGCCGAGATAAAGCTTGACCTTGTTTTTGCAGGCGGTTTTCAGCATGCGGTCGCAGCCCTCGGTGGTGATGGCCATCGGTTTTTCAACATAAATTGATTTGCCCGTTTGCATGGCCGCCAGCGCCTGTTCTTCGTGCAGGAAATCGGGCGAGGTGATGAAGACGGCGTCAAGCTCGTCCCGGGCAACCAGTTGTTTGTAGTCATCGGTCAGGAAAACATCGGGCCCGTATTTTTCCTTGAACTTGCGCAACGCTTCGGGATTGGGGTCGCAGGCGGCGGTCAGGCGCACGCCATTTTCAGGCTGGTGGGCATGTCCGGCCAGCGCGCCTCTTCCGCCGGCGCCGATCACGCCGATTTTCAATTCCTTGTTTTTCATTTTTTTTCCACATGCTCCTTTCAGGTTAAATCAGGCGCGGCCTGCATCATTCCGCGAATAAAAATTTGACGACAGTATCAATTAAATATATCTTAAATCAAGCCTAAAAACATTCCCAAAAAAACAACTCTTCGGCGGATGGCAAAAAAAAATATGAAGCGATGGTTTTCCGCGGCTTTGGCCGCGCTGCTGGCGCAGGGAGTATGCGCCGGGGATTGTTCCGAATCAACCGCGGTGAATTGGCCCGGCTTGTGCCGCGACATTGCCGAAGCTTCGCTGGACGGCTGGCGCTATGCCCGGGACAATCCGGAGGAAACGCTTGATATTGTCATGGATTACGTCCGCCGCGGTCATTTTCCGGACAATCGCGCGCATATGAAATGGATGCTGGAAAAGATCATCGTTTCCATTTTTCCCGGTCCGGGCGACCCGTGGCAGTTCGGGGTGTTGTCCGAGACGCAATACAATCGCGCCACCGCTCTTCTGCGCGAGCGGAAACTGATCCGCGCCGCGCCGGCCTTTGGGGAATTTCATCCGTTTGCTCCGGCCGGCGGCGCAACGACGGGGGGCGGAAGCGCTCCGGGCGAACCGGGATTCCGGGGGAAAGGGGTGGGCGATGCTCCTTAACCGCAGCATAGCGGTCCGCCTGGCCCTCCTGGTTGTTTTGGGGGCCGGCTGTATTCTAAGCGCGATTATCGGATACAGTTATGTCCGCGTGCGCCGCATGCTCATGGACGACCTGGAGACCAAGGCGCGCTACATGGCGTCGGCCACGGTCAACCGCATTGAAACCACGGCGCGGTCGGTGGAAAAGGCGGTCCAGGGCATGACCGTTGGCCTGGAAATGCAGTCCCTCTCCACGAATGACATGTATCAACTCCTGCGGCGCACTGTGGAGCAGAACCGCGGCAATATTTACGGCGCGGCCATCGCCTTGAATCCGTCATTAAACGGGCAAAACCCGGCTTGCTGCGCCCCTTACGTTTTTAACGAAAAAGGGCAACTGGTCTGCAAGGACCTTGGCGCGGATGATTATCGCTATGACACGTGGGACTGGTTTTATCTTCCGCAAAAGCTGAAAGAGCCGGTTTGGTGCGAGCCTTACTTTGACGAGGGCGGCGGAGGGATTCTCATGGTGACATACAGTTGCCCTGTTTTTAAAAGCAATGAGTTTTACGGGGTCGTGACCAGCGATGTTTCTCTTGAAGGGCTGAGCGGGTTGCTGGCCTCGCTTCTGAAGAAGGAAGTCGGCTATGCCTGGCTTATTTCGGCAAACGGAACCTTCATTGCGCATCCGCGGCGCGAATTGATCATGAATGAGACCGTTTTCAGCACGGCCGAAATCAATCCCGATCCGCTCGTTCGCTCCGCCGGCTGGCGGGCGGGCCGACGGATGGTCCGCGGCG
>JAQUQV010000100.1 GCA_028715905.1 Kiritimatiellia bacterium | reverse complement strand
CGTCTTTCATGACGACGATGCGGTCGCCGAGCGTCATGGCTTCAACCTGGTCGTGGGTCACGTAAATCATGGTGGTATTGAGGCGCTTGTGGAGGTGCATGAGCATGGAACGCATTTCCACGCGCATCTTGGCGTCCAGGTTGCTCAAGGGCTCGTCAAAGAGGAAGACGGCCGGGTTGCGGACAATGGCGCGGCCCAGGGCCACGCGCTGGCGCTGGCCGCCGGAGAGCGCCGAGGGGCGGCGGTTCAGGAAATCCTCTATGCCCAAATCTCTGGAGGCGGTTTTCACGCGCGAGTCTATTTCCCGGCGGGGTACTTTTCTCAATCTCAGACCGAAAGCCATGTTGTTGTAGACCGACATGTGGGGATAAAGCGCGTAGTTCTGGAAGACCATGGCGATATCGCGGTCTTTCGGCGGGATATCGTTGATAACTCGTTCGCCGATCCGGATGGCGCCGCGGCTGATATCTTCCAGCCCGGCGATCATGCGCAGGGTGGTGGATTTGCCGCAGCCCGAAGGTCCCACAAAAATAATGAACTCCTTGTCGGGGATTTCCAGATTGAAATCTTTGACGGCGGTAACGTTGCCCGCGTAAATTTTCCAGACATTCTCAAGTTTGACTTTTGCCATTTTTTTATCTCCTCTCCGATCTACGCCCTTTGGGCGTTATTTTTCTGACGGCACCACGATTCCGCGCATGATGATGTTCTGGCAGAAGAGGAAAATGATGAAAGTCGGGATGGCCGCGATGATCAGCGAGGCGTACATCACGGCCTGGCCGCTCATCTGCCGGAGCTGGTAAAGCCAGACCATCAGGGTCCACATCTTTTCGTCCTGGCAGACCACGAAAGCGAACATGAAGTTCGCGTAGGCATGGGTGAAAGCGCTGAGCGCGATCACGGCCAGAATCGGCTTGGAAAGGCTCATGGTCATGCTCCAGAACATGGTCCATTCGCTGGCGCCGTCCAACTGGGCGCTTTCATACAGTTCCCGGGGGAGCGAGTCAAAAAACCCCTTCAGCAGGAAAATGGAATATCCATTGGCCATTCCGGGCAAAACCAGCGCGGCGAATGTGTTCAAAAGATTCAAACGGCGGAGCATCAGGAAGTTGGGGATCTGGGTGACCATGGCCGGGAAAGCCATGGTGGCCATCAGGAAAAGCAGTATTTTATAAGTGGGCGGCATTTTGTACCGCGAAAGCGCGTAGGCAGCCAGCGGATTTATAAGCAGGGCGATCAGCACGGCCAGGGTGCAGTAAATGACCGTGTTAATTATTCCGCGCCCGTGAAATACCATGTATTCGGCCACGGTTTTGTAATTGCGCGTGATGAAATCCCATTTGATGTCCCGCTTGTGGTCCAGGAACCAGCGGTAATGAAGGCTGCGCTGTGGCGGCAGGGCCTGGTCAAAGGAGGCGAATGATGTTTGCAGGATGCGGTTCATGTTTTCAACGGTTTTGTGCTTTTTCCGCAGGTAATCGCGGAAAAGACATTCCACGCTGAAAATACGCAGCGATTCAACCGGCGCCTTGTGGATGACGCGCGTGTCGGGGTCTTTCCAGCCGGTGATGAAATTTTCCCAGTCGCTGGCGGCCAGCCCGAAAAGCGGAGGTTCGCCGATTAAGGGCACATCGCCGAAGGATTGATATTTGGTCCCGTAACGGCGGTTGAGCGTTGCCATGTTTTCATACTTGGCCTGGAGGTAGGCCTGATAGGCCGGCCGGGCCGAATCATCCGCCCGGACCCATTGCAGGGCGAGCGTATTCCGGACAAAATCCTCCCAGTCAGTTTTTTCGCGCTTGTTTTGAATGTCCCGCCAGGCGCGCGGCAAACGGACTTCGTTCCAACCGGCGTATTTCGTGTTATGGGCGCGGTTGTAATCCCGGATATCCGCGGAATAAACTGTTTTCAAATACATTTTTTTATAAAAACCATCCACCGAAAAATAATAACGCCATTCCAGCGGCAGAGAAATTTTGAATTCGTTCATCATTGTTTCGTAATCCGATGCTTTCGGTTTTTGCCGCCGCGCGAGGCAGGCGGTCGGCAAATAGCGGATGCTGTTCCAGCCGACGAAGTCCGTGCTCAAGGCGCGGTTGACATCGTCAATGTTTTTCCCGAATTTTTTCTGGAGCGCCGCCTTGAAACGCCGCAGGCCGGAGGGGGTTGTTTTTGAATAGGGCGCGTATATATGTCCGCTGTGCCAGGAGTAGACGGGCAGGGGATGTTCGTTTAGGAATTTCACCCATTCCTCCGTCCATTCCGGATTGAAGTCGGCTGGGAACTGCAGGTCTTCAAAACTGCTGGTGTCCTCGTCGTAAGTCATGTTTTCATCCAGCAGGTTTTCATTGAACAGGGCCTCAATATGTTTCCGGTAAAGCCATGTGTCATCGCGCAGGAAGCGCGGGATGGCGTCAAAATATTTGATGTCCACCGCGCTCTTGGTGCTGCCGGACAGCATCAGCATGAAAGGATAAATCATGGAAAGCCCCCCGACTATCAGGAAGGCGTACATGCCGGCGAACAGCAGGTTCGTCTTGAATGTCTTGCGTCCTATTTTTGATACAATGGGCATGGTTCAGAATTTTCGATTTTAGATTTGCGATTTTGGATTTTTACGCCATAGGTGGGGACCAGCCCGCGGCTGGAGATTTTATATTCTCTTCTTTAATTCCACCTTCTGCATTCTTACTTCTGCCTTTACTTGTTCCCCGTTGTCTTGAATTCAAGCCGCGAGAGTATTCTGAGCTGGTGCACCGTAAAGCCGATCAGCATGAATCCCAGCATCCAGGCCATGGCCGCCGCCGGCCCGAATTTAAGATACATGTAAGCCTTGTAGAATATGTGCAGACCGGCCACCTCGGTATTGCTGGCGCCGCCGGTCATGGCCAGAATGAAAGCCTCGCTTTGCCAGGAATGAATGAAAATTCCGATGAACTGTATGATCAGAAGCGGTTTGAGAATCGGTATGACCACGAAAAGAATTTTGTCAATGAAGGATGCTCCGTCAATGTCCGCGGCCTCGTAAAAATCCTCGGCGATGCCCTTCAGCGCCGCCAGGTAAATAAGACAGCCCGGCCCCATGCCGGCCCAGACCATGGGAAGGACACAGCAGAACATGGCCGTTTTCGGGTCCAGCAGCCAGCGGTAGGGGTCGGTTGATTTGTGGAACAGGGCCAGATACCAGGGCGTCTCATCCTGGAAAAGGATTGGCCGCGCAAAATTGAAGAAAAACGCGAAGAGGGCGGCGCCCGCCAGCAGGCACGACAGGCTGGTTATATATTTGCTGTGCACCATGAGCCGTTTCGCAAAAAAGAACAGGATGAGGAAGAATATAGCGCCCAGAATAATATATCCGATCGCCGGGATAGCCAGCACCACCGCGTTCAGCACTCCGTATTCGGAAGGCTCATAAAAGGATTGCCAGAGATAAATCACCACCAGGCCGCTGATAACGGCCGGCAGATAGAATATCGTGCGGAACAGGATTTTTCCGCGCGGAATTTCCTGGAGCAACACGGCCAGAATAACCGGCGGCAGGAAGGTCAGGCTGACCACCAGGAAACAATAGCGCGCCGAGTTCCAGACGGCTTGCCACCAGGCCTTGTCCCATAATACGGCGCCGAAGTTGTCAAGGCCGATCCACGGCGAACCGCCGGTCCCTTCCATGATCCGGTAATCCTGAAAAGACAGCAGTGATCCCATTCCCAGCGGCAGATACTGCCAGAAGAAAATGGCGCCCAGCGCCGGAATCAGGAGCAGGTAACCCCAGAGGTATTTCCTGAATCCCCAGCCGGCCGGCTTATCGCCCGCCGCCACCGGCCCGGCAAAGACTTTGGAAATCCGGCGGAAAAGCACGGTGAACGCGCAAACTATCATTATCAGCATAACGAAAGCGGCAATACGCCGTTTCAACATTTCCTGCGGCGGCACGATGCCGATCATTTTTTCGTTTACTTCCCGCACTGACTCGTCCAGGAGAGTTTGCAATTGCGCGTATCGTTCTTCCTTGTTCTCTGCAAGTGTGCCGGCCATGGCCATGTTTTCCGCCCTGGTGATTGGCGGGGTCATCTGGTCATAGACCAGTTGGCAGTTCCGGCCGTAAGGCTCCGGTTTGCCGGTGTCAACTGCGATTTTGAAGCATTCCGCCCATCCCTTGGGCGCCATCCGGATAAGATCCTCGTAGCCGAACATCTTCAGGTAGAGGGGGTTGATGAAACGCCCCATACCGAGCTCCACCAGGATGCGGGTGCTGATGCCGACCGCTTCCTTGCTGTCGGTGAAACGCAAATATTCCCAGGCCGCATCCCGGATAACCGTGTCCTTGATCCCGGCGAAGATGCCCTGCATTCGCGAATTAATTTCGGCGCCGCGGCGTCCGCCGGGACCCAGGGGCACCGGCACTATGCCGGTGAGATCTGGGTTGGCTCCCTGAAACATCTTTTCATCGATATAGGCGGGGTTAAACGCGATTTTGCCCAGCTCCCATTTCTGATTTCCGGCCGTTTCTTTGATTGCATAGCCGTACCGCCGGCGGCCGGTTTCGTCAATCCAGGGCTCCGTGCAGAGCCGGGTGTAAAAATCAAGGGCGGTTACCGCTTCCGGGGTGTTGAATACGGCCCGCCATTCTTTTTTTGACTTGTCAAAAATTACCGCCTCTCCGCCGGCCGACCACAAGAAGGTTATCCAATACCAGCTTTCCTGGCGGCCGGTTCCAAGGCGGATGCCGTAAGTTCCTTCCGCGGGATTGGTGACCTTGCGGCATATTTCCAGCATGTCTTCCCAGGTCCAGTCGTTCTTCGGATACGGGATATCGCAGGCATCCAGGAGGTCTTTGCGGTAAAGTATTACTTTTCCTACGACACCGCCTTTCGGCATGGCCCAGACATGGGTTTTGCCGTCCGGTCCTTCGCGGTTCATCACGGGCCATACCTTCGGGTTAATCCGGAATTTTTTTTCCTCTTCGGTCAGGCTGGTGAAGTAATGGTCTTCGGGCTTGTCAAGCGGATAAAGGAACCCCTGCTGA